>JAEUOH010000218.1 GCA_016790845.1 Dechloromonas sp. | reverse complement strand
GGCGGTTGCCTATGACTTCACGTATCGGACGGTTGGGCATGACATCTCCTTTAAAGCAATGTCGGAAAAGCAAAAGAAGGACGTTCGAAGCGATACTGAATGACGGGTTGAGTGGATGGTGACCTTGCGGAAGCGACGTGCGAATTGCGATTGATGCACAGCCAGACAAAAGCAATAACCGGGCTAACCCGAGAAAAATTGTCAACTATTAATCTAATCAAGCGCTTACAAATAGCCACACAATCGTTATGGCCAACAAAACGCACTAAATCAGTGAGTTAGCGAGCCGATTACGCCTTGATTTGGGGCACGGACGGCCATCGTTTCTACTCAAGGATGGGCATGATGCCGGACGTGTTCGCTGAAACCGGCGGGCTGCCTGGCGATTTTGATTTTTGCCCTTTTTTCGGGATTGACCGCAACAGGATCAGGAACCCGCCGGATTCGTCAGCAATGCCGTTTTGCACGATGCAGGATAACAATTCCGTGCTTGGAATTTACTCGGCTGACTGGCGCATGGAATGGCTGGAAAGTTGACCAATCCCAATTTGGGACTAAACTCCGCTCATGCACATCGTCGCCGTCAAATATTTGAGAGTCTTCTGGGAGAAGCACCCGGATTCTGAGCAATCTCTAAAGTCGTGGGTAGATGAAACAAAGAGGGCTAGCTGGTCTCAACCAGCCGAAATCAAGGAGCAATACCGTAGCGCCAGCATCCTCAAGAACAAGCGCGTGGTATTCAATATCAAAGGCAACGACTATCGCCTGGTGGTGTCAGTTGCTTATCACTACCAAGCTGTATACGTGAAATTCATCGGCACGCATAAGGAATACGACTCGATCGATGCCGAAAATGTAGAAATGGAGAATTGACTATGGAAATTCGCCCGATCAGAACCGAAGAGGATTACAAGGCCGCACTTCGCGAAGTTTCCGCCTTTTTCGACAACGAACCAGTGCCGGGCTCGGCAGAAGGCGATCGCTTTGAAGTGCTGCTCACGCTTGTTGAAGCCTACGAGGCCAAGCACTACACTATTGAATTGCCCGACCCTGTCGAAGCAATCAAATTCCGGATGGAGCAGGCCGGTCTGACACCCAAAGACCTGGTGCCGTATATCGGCCGCCTGAATCGCGTCTACGAGATTCTGAACCGGAAACGCCCCCTGACCCTGAATATGATCTGGAAACTCCACCACAAGCTCGGCATTCCTGCTGAATGCCTGATTCAACCGCCAAAGTTGCCATTGGCGGCATAGGCGCAACCGTGTTTCGTGCGCATATCTCAATGCAAGACCTGACCCCGACATATGCGTATACGTCAAAAACGCCGTCTAATTCACGTCGCCGATCTTAAAGTGATGACACCAAGAACTTATCGAACGTTGCTGCTTGCTTCATTGGCATTCGGAATAATGGGTGCCGCATTCGACACTATTGTTCCTTCAGCACTCCCTGATGCCTTCTCTCAGACACAGGAGGCATATGACGACTCACAGACAACAACCTATCTTCTGCTGACGGGATTTGGGGCACTTGTTCTCTTCATTGTTGGCGTTGCATCATTTGTCGGCCTATACCTATTTCGTTCGTGGGCACCACGCTTAGCCATAATTGCAACTGCTCTTGCTATGCCCATTACCATTCTCATTGGGCCAATGGCTGTGTCTGGATGGACAAAAACACTCAATGAGCTTTCTTCAATGCTCTGGGGTGTCGTATTAATTCCTCCTTATCTTTCGCCGCTGAAAGAACGCTTTGGCAAGTCAGACCGCTAACATGGCCCCCACTCCCGCTCCGTTCGATCGCTGGACGCTAAGCTTTTAAGCGGCGTAGGGCCGGTTAGTTCTACGTTGGGTGTCATGAGACCTTTGTCATGCCAGAGTTAAATGGTTTTTTTTGCCTTCGAACAGCACGAGACCTCCGCGAAAAGCTAGAGGTTGATTACAGGCGCTTATTTCAATCCGATCCTGCATCTATAGAGGCCCAATATGCAGCATTCGACTTTTTCGTTTGCGCCGAGCACATCCCAGATTGGCTTTCCGAGACATCAGGTGGTTCTATAACGCACCATCGTTCTTACCCAGAAGGCGCCATGGTTTCGCACATAGCCAACGGAGCCAAGCATTTCCGGGTCAAAGATCGCCGTCACACTTCGGTGAAAAATACAACGACCGAACCTGGTGCATTTGACGAAAACATCTTCGATCCGTCGGTATTCGACTGTACACCACGCTTAGTGATCGAACTCGAAAGTGGGGCTACGGCTGACGTTCTTGAACTTGCCGACAAGGTAATTTCCCACTGGCAAAGCGTACTGCCATGAAATATGCATTTCGCCCAGTCCATCATTCCACCAGGCCTGCGCGAACATCAAGGATAGATTAATGACGGAAAGAGCTAAGTTCGCCTCTCACGAGGAATACATCGCTTCAGCATCAAGCGATGTCCGGGCGGTTCTGCTCAAAATTCAGGCGCTGGTCGAGAAAGCCTTGCCTGAGGCACAGCGCTGCATCGGTTACGGTATGCCCGCCTATCGTGACGGCAAGATCTTCTTCTATTTTGCGGGCTTCAGGAAACACCTGGGCGTCTATCCTCCGCTGAAGGCAGATGCCGCGCTGATTGCGGAGTTGGCGCCTTACAGGAACGAGAAGGGTAATCTCGCCTTCAAGTACAAGGAGCCCATCCCGTACGAGCTCATTGGCAGGGTTGCGGTGGCGCTACACAAGGAATACACCCGGAAGCGCTGATCCGTGTGGCGTTGCGCCCGGCGATTCGCTGTGGCCGGCGGGGCTGAAAGGCCGCTGCCGGGTTGTACCAAGCGCTAGCGCCGCGCCAGAATCAGCGACCCCTTTTCCTTCGGATTCAGGTCGATGCGTTCCACCGACTGGAATCCGGCTGCACTAAGCCAGTCGCAATACTGCTCATAACCATAGGTCTGGGTGCCGGTTTCCAGCAGCAGGGTCAGGCGGAAGGCGGCGTCGAGGGCGTCTTGCGGGGTTTCGGTCAGGTATTCGTGGATGACGAGCAGTCCGCCGGGGCTGAGGGTTTGGCCGATGCGTTCGATGATGTGGCGGTTTTCTTCGGCGCTGTGGTTGTGCGCTACCGAGAGGTAGAAGACGAGATCGTGTTCGCCGCCCCAGTCCTCTTCCTGCAAGTCGCCGGGGCGCAGGTGGATACGCTCGGCAAGTCGCTCGCGGGCGATGGTGGTGCCGGTTTCACTCAGCGCGCTGGGCAGGTCGACAATGACGGCGCTGAGCTGCGAGTAGCGTCGGCAGAAGCGGATGGCGTGCAGGCCGTGCGAGCCGCCAAGGTCGAGCAGGCGGTGCTGCGCGGGGGTGACGGGTACGTGCTTGAGCAGGTCGGGACCGAGGTCGGAGGCGAAGGCGGCCATGTAGGACGAGAAAATTTCGCCGAGGTGGGAGTGTTCGACCATCGCATCCCACAGCGTGCGCTCGGGGTGGCCGCTGCGCACGGCTTCGGCCAGCCCGCCCATCATCGGCCAGGCTTCGTGCGTCCACAGCAGGCCGGGGGTGTAGTCGACCTGTCCCCGGCTGGTGAACCAGCGCTGCGTGCTTTCGGTATTGGCCAGCAACTCGCCCTGCTTTTCGAGGTAGCCGAGGGCGATCAAAAAATCGGCGAGGGTAGCGGTGCCTTTACTGCTGGACTCAATTTTTTCGGCGAGTTGGACGACGGAAATCGGCCCATCGGCAAGCGCCTCGAAGAGGCCGAGGCGCCCGGCGGCAACGATGGCCGACGATTTCATCATCGGCATGTAGACGTCGAGCATCGGCAGTTCGGCGGTGCCGGTGGGCTGGCAGACGTCCGGCTTCGGCACACGCTGGCGTGGCTTGGTATTCGGCATTGGGGTATTTCAGTTCAGAGCGGCTTCGATGGCGGCGAGCAGGATGGGATCGTCCGGCGTCACATCCGGTGCGAAGCGCTGGATGGCCTGGCCGTTGCGGTGGACCAGGAATTTCTCGAAGTTCCACAGGACATCG
>JAEUOH010000201.1 GCA_016790845.1 Dechloromonas sp. | reverse complement strand
GTTGTCGTATAATCCAGCGTTTATTTAATCCCATCCAATTCCTTTAGGGGTCTGCGTTATGAGCAATCAAGGAAAAATGGACTGCGGAAGACGGCGTTTGATCGTCGCCACCGCGGCCGTCGGCGGGGCTGGTGCGGTTGCCGCACTGGTGCCGTTTGTCTCCAGTTTGCTTCCATCAGAGCGCGCCAAGGCAGCAGGCGCTCCGGTAGAAGCCGATATCGGCAAGCTTGAAGCCGGCCAGATGATGACTGTGGAGTGGCGCGGTAAACCGGTCTGGATCATCAACCGAACCCCTGAAATGCTGGGGACATTGCCGAAACTGGACGGGCAGGTGGCTGACCCGAAATCCGAAGTCGACATGCAACCGGCCTATGCTCAAAACGAAACCCGATCCATCAAGAAGGAAATCATGGTGGTTATCGGCATCTGTACCCATCTGGGCTGCTCCCCGTCTTCCAAGTTCAAGCCCGGCGCCGAAGAAGGCATGGCGGCTGACTGGCTGGGTGGCTTCCTGTGCCCCTGCCATGGTTCCACATTCGACTTCGCTGGCCGCGTATTCAAAGCCAAGCCTGCCCCGACCAACCTTGAAGTGCCGCCGCATGTGTATCTCTCCGATACGCGTATCCTGATCGGCGAAGACAAGAAGGGAGCATAAAAATGGCTGGTGGCAAGTTCGAAAAGTACAAATCCGACGGCTCGATCGGTGGCAACGCGCTGGAATGGGTTGATGCGCGTTTTCCGGCAACATCCTTGTACAAGGAGCATCTTTCCGAGTACTACGCGCCGAAGAACTTCAACTTCTGGTATTTCTTCGGTTCACTGGCACTGCTGGTTTTGGTCATTCAGATCGTTACCGGCATTTTCCTCGTCATGCATTACAAACCGGATGCGTCGCTCAACGCCAGTGGCGTGCCGGTCGCTTTTGCCAGCGTCGAGTACATCATGCGCGATGTACCGGGTGGCTGGATCATCCGTTACATGCACTCGACGGGGGCCTCGGCGTTCTTCATCGTGGTCTATCTCCACATGTTCCGCGGCCTACTTTATGGCTCCTACCGCAAGCCGCGTGAACTGACCTGGCTATTCGGTTGCGGCATCTTCCTGGTGTTGATGGGCGAAGCCTTCTTCGGCTACCTGCTACCGTGGGGACAGATGTCGTTCTGGGGTGCCCAGGTGATCGTCAATCTGTTCTCGGCGATTCCTGTGATCGGTAACGATCTGTCGATCCTCATCCGCGGCGACTTCGTCGTCGGCGATGCGACGCTCAACCGCTTCTTCTCGTTCCACGTCATCGCCTTCCCGCTGATTCTGCTGGGTCTCGTGGCTGCGCATATTCTGGCGTTGCATGAAACCGGGTCCAATAATCCGGATGGCATCGAGATCAAGGCCAACAAGGACGAAAACGGCATCCCGCGCGACGGCATTCCGTTCCACCCGTATTACACGGTCAAGGACATCGTCGGTGTCGTGGTGTTCCTGATGGTCTTCTCGGCAGTGATGTTCTTCGCACCGGAAGGTGGCGGTTACTTCCTGGAATACAACAACTTCTTCCCGGCTGACCCGCTGAAGACGCCGCCGCATATTGCACCGGTCTGGTACTTCACGCCTTACTACTCGATCCTGCGCGCCATGGTCTGGAACTTCTTTGGCCTGCCCGCCAAGTTCTGGGGCGTAGTCGGCATGGGCGCTTCGGTCGTCATCTTCGCCTTCCTGCCCTGGCTCGATCGCAGCCCGGTCAAGTCGATCCGTTACCGCGGCCCGATCTACAAGACGATGCTGACACTGTTCGTGATCTGCTTCTTCATTCTGGGTTATCTCGGTACCCAGCCGCCGTCGCCGATGGGCGAACTGGTTTCGCAGGTTTGTACCTTGTTCTATTTCGGTTTCTTCCTGGGAATGCCCTGGTGGTCCCGTATGGACAAGTTCAAGCCGGTGCCTGAACGCGTGACGATGAAGTGAGGATGCGAAAAATGAAAAAATTTCTGATGGCATTGCTTTTTGCACCTCTGACCGTTTTGGCGAGCGGCGGTGCCCACCTGGACCACTGGCCCGGTGCCGTGGGTGACAAGGCTGCGTTGCAGAATGGCGCCAAGTTGTTCGTCAACTACTGCCTGAATTGTCACGGTGCTTCCAGCCTCCGTTACAACAAATTGACGGAAATCGGCCTGACCGAGCAGCAAGTCAAGGACAACCTGATGTTCACCACCGACAAGATCGGCGAACAGATGCGTGTCGCTGCCCGTACCGACGAGCAGAAGCTCTGGTTTGGGGCGGCGCCTCCCGATCTGACCGTCATCTCGCGCGCCCGTGCTTCGGAAATGGGTTCGGGTGCAGACTGGCTTTACACCTATCTGCGTACCTTCTATCGCGACGAGAAGCGTCCGACCGGCTGGAACAACGTGGTTTTCGAGAATGTCGGCATGCCGAACCCGCTGTGGCAACTTCAGGGTCAGCAAGTGCTGAATCATGAAACGCACAAGCTGGAACTGGCGGTTCCGGGGACGCTTTCGCCGGCCGAGTTCGACAAGGCCGTTTCCGACCTCGTCAGCTTCATGGTCTGGATGGCCGAGCCGCAACAGGAGTTCCGCCAGCGCCTCGGCTGGTTTGTTCTGGCTTTCCTGGCCGTGCTCTTCGTCCTGGCCTATGCGCTGAAGAAGGAATACTGGAAAGACATTCACTGATCTTGTAAGGATTAGTTGTCGGCATCGCGGGTTTGGCTTCGGCCGGCCCCCGATGCCGAATCTCATTTTGAGGGCAACCACCAATGATGAACCTCTACTCGGGCACCACTTGCCCATTCAGCCATCGCTGCCGCATCGTCCTTTACGAAAAGGGCATGGATTTTCAGGTTATCGATGTCGACATGTTCAACAAGCCGGAAGAC
>JAEUOH010000199.1 GCA_016790845.1 Dechloromonas sp. | reverse complement strand
TGCGCAACTACTGCGGCATCGTTTTCGGCGATATCCAGGTCGTCGATGAACTGGTGCACGAAACCGCCGACGGCCGGCGTTTCCTGCTGATCCATGGTGACATCTTCGACCAGGTGACGCGTCACCATCGCTGGGTCGCCGTGCTCGGCGACCACGCCTACGACCTGCTGGTGCGGATGAATCACTGGCTGTCGTGGGGACGGCGCAAGCTGGGCCTGTCGGGCTACTGGTCGCTGGCCGGCTTCGCCAAGCGCAAGGTCAAGACGGCGCTCAATTTCATCTTCGATTTCGAGGAGTCGGCTGTTCATCACGCCCGTGAGCGCGGGCTCGATGGTGTCATCTGCGGCCACATCCATTGGGCGTCGATCCGCGAGATCGACGGCCTTTCCTATATCAACTGCGGCGATTGGGTCGATTCGTGTACTGCCATCGTCGAGCACTTCGACGGCCGGCTGGAACTGGTGGCCTGGGGCGTGCGCAGTCTGGTGCCGGCCTTGTCGGCGCCGGTCGTGGAACATGCGGAGGCTTGAATGCGGGTACTGATGGTGTCGGATGTCTATTTCCCGCGCGTCAATGGCGTGTCGACCTCGATCGAAACCTTCCGCCAGACGCTGTCCGTGCAGGGCGTCGAAATCCGCCTGGTCGTGCCGCGCTACGGCGACGAGCCGGCTGAGGACGGCATCGTCCGCGTGCCGGGGCGGCCGATTCCCGGTGACCGCGAGGATCGTCTGGTCGGCTGGCGGGCGATGCACCGCGCAGTGCTGGCAGCGGCGCGGGACTGCGACCTGATCCACATCCAGACGCCATTCATCGCCCATTACGCCGGCCTCAATGCGGCGCGCAAGCTGGATCTGCCAGTGGTAGCGACCTATCACACGCTGTTCGAGGAATACCTGCAGCACTACGCGCCCATCGTGCCGGCCAGTTGGCTGCGTGGGCAGGCGCGCGGCTTCTCGCGCCGCCAGTGCAACGCGCTCGATGCCGTCGTCGTGCCCTCGACGGCGATGCGCCAGCGTCTGGAATCGTACGGCGTCACCACGCCGCTGCACGTATTGCCGACCGGCATTCCACTGGCCCGCTTTGCGCGCGGCAACGGCCCGGCCTTTCGCGCCCGCCACGGCATTTCGCTTGGGCGCCCGGTGGCGCTCTTCGTCGGGCGTGTGGCGCATGAGAAAAACATCGGCTTCCTGCTTGAAGCGCTGGTTCATGCCCGCCGGTTGCGTCCCGAGGTGCTGCTGGTGGTGGCCGGCGAAGGCCCGGCGATGGGGGACCTCAAGGCGCAGGTGCGGGCGCTCGGCCTGCTTGGCGCGGTGCACTTCATCGGCTATCTCGATCGCGACAGCGAATTGCCGGATTGCTACGCGGCTGCCGACGTTTTCGTCTTCGCCTCGCGCACCGAGACGCAGGGCCTGGTTTTGCTGGAAGCGATGGCGGCCGGGCTGCCGGTAATCGCGCTGGCCGAAATGGGCACCATCGACATCCTGGCGCCCGGTCGCGGTGCATTCTGCCCGCCGGCCGAGGCACCGGCCTTCGGTGAAATGCTCGGACATTTCCTCAGCCATTCGGAGGCCTGGCGTCACCTGGCTGCCGAAGCGCCGGATTACGCGGCCGAATGGTCGGATGTGGCGATGGCGTCGCGCCTCGCCAACCTCTATCGCCAGCTGGCGGGCTTGAAAATTGCCTCGGAAAGGCCGTTGACCGCAACTGCCTGATCCGGAGTGCCATGAATACGCCGTTCGACCACCCTTGCGAAATGTGCCGCTACTTCAAGAAGCTGGACGCCCTGACCGGCAACTGCCATCGCTTTCCCCCGGTTTTCGCTGGCGACAGCTCGCCGCGCGAGACACACCACTGGCGTTATCCCATCGTTGGCATCCACGGCTGGTGCGGCGAATTCCTGTCGCTGCCGGCGCTCCATGTGTCGGCGGACGGTGTCGGCATCTGATTGGTATTACGCAGGCGCGCGGCCAGCAAACGCTCAATGCCCTTCCTGGTCGCGCAATTCGCGGCGCAGGATCTTGCCGATCGGCGATTTGGGCAGCGTTTCGCGGAACTCGACGTAGCGCGGCAGCTTGTAGGCAGTCAGTTGCCCGCGGCAGTGCTCGATGATGTCATCGCGATCCAGTTCCGGATCCTTGCGCACGATCAGCACCTTGACCGCTTCGCCGCTTCGCTCGTCGGGAACGCCGATGACTGCGCATTCGAGGACCCCCGGGTGAGCCGCGACGACGCTTTCGACTTCGGTCGGGTACACATTGAAGCCGGAAACCAGGATCATGTCCTTTTTGCGGTCGGTGATGGTGACGCGCCCGAGGGCATCGATGTGGCAGATGTCGCCGGTCTTCAGCCAGCCGTCGCGCATCGCCTCGGCGGTTTCCTCGGGATTGTTCCAGTAGCCCTTCATGACCTGCGGGCCGCGGATGCAGAGTTCGCCGGTGTGCGCTTCGATCTTTCCGGCGCCGGTCCACACCGGCAGTTCGCGGAAATTGTCGTCGCGGATCGATATGTCGGTGGACGGCAGCGGCAGGCCGACCGTGCCATCCCATGGCGCGCCCAGTGGCATGGCGCAGGCGCCCGGCGACGTTTCGGTCAGGCCATAGGCCTCGGTCAGATAGTGCCCGGTGATCTTTTGCCAAAGCTCGGCCACCGGCTTCTGGACGGCGGCACCGCCACCGACCACGACCTTGAGCGCCGAAAAGTCGAGTTGCGCGAAGCCCGGGGTGTGCAACAGTCCGTTGAACAATGTATTCACCCCGGTCATCGTCGTGAATTTCCACTTCGCCATTTCCTTGACCAAGGCCGGCAGGTCGCGCGGATTGGTGATCAGCACGCTGAGGCTGCCCCATTTCATGAACGACAGCGTCGAGGTCAGGCAGAAGATGTGATACATCGGCAACGGCGCGATGACGATTTCGGCGCCGGCCTTGAAACTGACGGATATCCAGACGCCGGTCTGCTCGAGATTGGCGAGGATGTTGCGATGCGTGAGCATGGCGCCCTTGGCGACGCCGGTCGTGCCGCCGGTGTATTGCAGGAAGGCGATTTCCTCGCGATCCGGTGCCACGGCGTCGAAATTCGCCGCGCGACCGATGGCGAGCGCCGTGCGCAGCGAAATGGCGCCCTCGATGTGCCAGTCCGGCACCATGTTCTTGACGCGTTTGATTACGAAATTGACCAGCCAGCGCTTCGGTGTCGGCAGCAGGTCGCCGATCTGCGTGGTGATCACATGCTTTACCACCGTGTCGCCCAGCACCTGCTGCAGCCCGTGGGCGAAATTCTCGACGATGACGATGGCCCGGGCGCCCGAATCGCGCAACTGGTGCTCGAGTTCGCGCGGCGTGTAGAGCGGATTGACGTTGACCACCGTCATTCCCGCCCGCAGGATGCCGAAGAGGACGACCGGGTATTGCAGCAGATTGGGCGCCATGATCGCCACCCGCTCGCCCCGGTCCATGCCCGGCAGACTTTGCAGGAAGGCGGCAAAATCGCGCGATAGCTGGTCCAGTTCAGCGTAGCTGATGGTTCGCCCGAGGTTGTGATAGGCCGGGCGGTCGGCGAATTTGCCGAAGATCTGGTCGAGCAGCGCGGGGATGGAGTCGAACTGGTCGGCATCGATGTCGGCGGGAATGCCTGCGGGGTAATTCGCTAGCCAGATTCTGTCCATTGGTCCTCCATGCTGGCGCGGTCGTGCGCTTCTTCTCTCAGCTTACTATCAATCCGGCGTCATGGCGCGCGGGCAGGAATCGTCGCGCTTGCGTTCAGGTGCGCCGGGTGCCGGGCAGGCGGCCTGTGCCGCCAAGCAGCAG
>JAEUOH010000174.1 GCA_016790845.1 Dechloromonas sp. | reverse complement strand
ACCCTAGCCCATCAGTTTGCCGCGTATACCGAATGGCGTTCGCGCCTGTCCGCCAATATCGGCGAATTCAAGGGCTGGCTGTCTGCCAACGAGCTATCGGATGCGCAGACCGACCTGCGGCTCAGCCAGCTTCTCGAGCGTCTGCGCGAAGACCGGCTCAACGTCGCCTTCGTCGCCGAGTTTTCGCGCGGCAAGTCGGAACTGATCAACGCCATCTTCTTCGCCGATTACGGGAATCGCATCCTGCCTTCTTCCGCCGGCCGTACCACGATGTGTCCGACGGAATTGCTCTACGATGCCGCCAAGTCGCCGCGCATCGAACTGCTGCCCATCCAGACGCGGGCGGCCAATACCAGCGTCAGCGAATACAAGCGTTTTCCCGAGGAGTGGTTCCAGGTACCACTGGATGTCGAATCGGCGGATGTCATGCAGGAAGGCCTGCGCCATGTCAGCGAAACGCTTCGGGTGACGCCCGACGAAGCCGCGCGTCTCGGTTTTTCGGTCGGCGAACGCGCCAGCGACCTGTATCGGGCGGGAGACGACGGGCTGGTCGAGGTGCCGCGCTGGCGGCATGCACTGATCAATTTTCCGCATCCCCTGCTAAAGCAGGGACTGGTCATCCTCGACACGCCGGGCCTCAACGCCATCGGCGCTGAGCCGGAACTGACCCTGTCGCTGTTGCCCAACGCCCATGCCGTCCTTTTCATCCTGGCTGCCGATACCGGTGTCACGCAATCGGATCTGCTCATCTGGAAGGAGAATATCGGTGATGGCAGCGCTTCCAGGCGCGGTCGCCTGGTGGTGCTGAACAAGATCGACGGGCAATGGGACGAACTGAAGTCGCTGGCTGAAATCGATGCCGAGATCGAGCGCCAGGTCGAATCCTGCGCGTCCATCCTTGGTTTGTCGAATCGCCAGATATTCCCGGTTTCCGCGCAGAAGGGCCTGGTTGCCAAGATCAACGGCGATTCGGATCTCCTTGCCCGCAGCCGCCTGCCGATTCTTGAGGCGGCCCTTTCGCAAGAACTGATTCCTTCGAAGCAGGACATCGTTCGCGACAGCACCGACAGCGAATTCGGCGAAGTCAGCCTGCGCGTGCGCGGCCTGCTCGAATCGCGGCTCGATGGCCTGCGCGAGCAATTGACCGAACTGACCGAGCTGCGTGGCAAGAACAAGGGCGTCGTCGAATACATGATGGGCAAGGTGCGCGCCGACAAGGACGAATTCGAATCCGGCCTACAGCGCTATTACGCGGTGCGCAGCGTGTTTTCGACATTGACCAACAACCTTTTTGCCCACCTCGGGCTGGACGCGCTGCGCCAGGTCACCCAGGAAACCCGCGCGACGATGCTGGATGCCAATTTCTCCAGCAC
>JAEUOH010000172.1 GCA_016790845.1 Dechloromonas sp. | reverse complement strand
CCGCCAGTCGCTGGGCTGGGACGAGGTCTCCAAGGAAGTCTTCACCTGGAACGACGACCCGCGCCTCGGCAAGAACATCGGTACCACCCTCAAGCGCATGGCAGGCCAGTTCGATGCAGTCGACCTGTGGTATCGCGATACCGTCGGCGAACTCCATAACATCGACAAACTGTTGCCCGGCATGAAGTCGCGTGCGCTGGTCGTGCACGTCGATAATGACCTGTGGCTGATGGGCAGCGATGCGCGCAAGGCTTCCGAGGAAATTCCGGGGGGGCTGTATGCGGGCTTCTCCGATCCGATTGCCCACTATGCCGTCTTCAAGGCGCCCAATGTGCTCAAGGGCAACCAGACCTTCGATTCCTTCATCCGTTCGGCCGGCATCACGGCGCCGGAGAAAGGTGTCGTTTGCGAAGCGAAGAACTACCGTCGCCCGCGCATCAACATGAACCCGGACCCGAAGAAATCCTTCTGGAAGGATGAAATGGTTTCGCCGTTCCCGGTCAAGTACGCCAATGCCAAAGATCGCAACGGTGTCGATTGGCAGATCGGCTATATGGACGAGTATTGCGGCAAGGACAGCAATCCGCCGACGCTGGTGATGGTGCACGGCAAGGGCGCGTTCGGCGCTCACTACGGCAACATCATCAAGTACGCCGTCGAACGCGGTTTCCGCGTGATCGTGCCAGACATGCCGCTGGCCGGCACCTCGGGCCCGGGCAACCTGGACAAGCCGCAGGCGCGCACGCTGGACGATATCCGCGATGCCTTCAACAACCTCGTGGTCGGCAAGCTGGGTGTCAAGAAGGCCTACTACTACGGCCACTCGCAGGGCGGGCAGGTAGTGCTCGGCTATGCCCTGCGCTATCCGGAAGCGGTACGCGGACTGATACTCGAAGGCCCGGCCGGCCTTGAGGAGTATCCGAAGACCTTCAAGATGGGTGACAAGGAACTGCCGATTTGCGACAAGTCGATCGGCCGTGATCTGAAGCGCTGGCAGGAAGCCTGGGGGCCGTTCGGTCTGGTCGAATCCGAGTTGAAACGGACGCCGCAGCAAGTGCGCGATTTCTTCTACTGGCAGAGGCGCGATGCCGCCGGCAATGCAGTGCCCGCACCGGCTGGCTATTTCATCAACGACACGCAGTACTCGCGTCTGCATACCGACCAGCGCATTTCGATGATCACCGGCAATCGCCGCGAGTTCGAGCAATGGGCTTTCCTCTTCCACTACGATACCTTCTCGATGTGTTCGGAAAACGCGCGTGAGGACGAAAACTCCCTGTACAAGCGCCTGCCGCAGATCAAGGCACCGATCTTCCTGGCCTTCGGCGCCCGTGAGCCGTTCATTCCGAGTACCGCGCTGAACGGGCTGACGGACAAGTCGAAACAGGTCATCCTGCCCTTTATGGAACGCATGACGGCGGCCGGCAATCCGCCGGAGGTCAAGATCTATCCGGGCGTCGGGCACTTCATTCATACCGATGTGCCGAAGGAGTTCTCGCAGGATGTGGTTTCCTTCATGAAGACGGGGCAGGTTAACGGTGTGACGCCGGATGTGGTCGATGCCCTGATCAACGGTGCCGCGCCGATGGCTGCCGCCGCGCCTGCCGCCGGTGGCGGCAAGCCGGCCGGTTTGGCCAAGTGAGGTGCGCCATGAAAACGAACATGAGGAAAGCTGACGTGAAAAAGCAAATCGTTGCCTTGGCGCTGGCTGCTGTTTTCGCGCTGCCGGGCGCCGTACTGGCGGCCGATACCAAGTTCCCGCTGACGCCGAATTCGGGGGCGATGGAATTCGATCACCTGAAACGCCAATACGAGATTCCCAATTTCCGCATCGGCGGCAAATACAATCTCGATGCCGATCCGGAAACCTGGCGCAATGGCGGCGAGGGCGGCACGACGCTCGAATCGCTGGGCGCCGCGCCGTTGAAGGTTGCCTACATCGCGGTCGGTACGCCGAAGCGCAACGACCGGGGCGAGATCATCAATGCGGTGATCGTCAATACCTTCTACTCCGGCGACTCGACCAACATGTACAACTTCTGGTACGACGGCCAGCCCGGTAACGGCTTCTCCGGTGGCGCGGTGGTCGGCCCCGGCAAGGCTATCGATACCAATAAGTATTATGTGGTCTTTCTCGATGCGCTCGGCCTGTGGGGTACCTCCAAGCCTTCCGACGGCCTGGGCCGCAAGTTCCCGTCCTACAGCTACTTCGACATGGTGCAAAGCAACTACCGTCTGCTGCGCGACCACCTGAAAATCGCTCAGGTCGAGGTCGCCACCGGGGTTTCGATGGGCGCCACGCAGAGCTGGGTGTGGGGCGTGATGTATTCGCCCAGTGGTTTCGTCAAGGCGATCATGCCGATTGGCGGCACCACCGCCTCCGACGGCGACGATCCGATCGGCGCCTGGACTTTCCTGCTGGCGCAAGCGGCCATCGAAAGCGACCCCAAGTGGCGGGCGACGAACGGCAACTACTACCATCTGCCGGTCGACCAGCATCCCAAGCAGGGGCTGCAGTTCATGTGGTCTCGCCTACAACTGACCGGGTTTACCTTCCCGGTTCGTTCGGCGACGCCTTGGGACAAGATCGAGCGCGAAGTCTTCTACTGGGAGCCGACAGGCAACCAGTCGGCTGCCTGGATCGCCCGTGTGAAGAACGAGGATCCGGTCGACTTCTGGTATCGCAACGATTCCGGCTTCAACTACAACATCAACAAGGATCTTAAGCGGATCAAGGCTCGGACCCTGGTGGTGCATGTCGATACCGACAAATGGCTGATCGTCGATAACGCCCGAAAGGCGGCACAGGCCGTCGAGGGCGCGGCGTTCGCCAGCTTCTCCGATCCGACCGCGCATTATGCGGTGTTCAAGGCGCCGAACGTGTTGAAGGATACGATCAAGTCCTTCGTCGACAACACCTTCACCACCAGCTTGCCCGGCATTGCCGGGGCGAGCAGCGGTGGTGGCGGGGCCAAGGCATCGGCCGAGAAGCCGGCGGGCTTGGCGAAATAACGCCAGTATCAGGAAGCGCTTCGGGCGAGTCCTTTGCCTGAAGTCATTTCATCGAAAGCCCGGTCCTGTGACCGGGCTTTTTTTCGCCGATGAACGGGCGAAATGCCCTCAAGGCGATTGTTGCGGTCGACTGCCAAAAAATGGCAAAAATCGAAACCAGTGGTTTCGCTGCTATCGCGAGCATCGACGAGCGCTGCTGGCCGACAATGCCTTCCTGTCACGCCAGCGGTTGCTGGCTGGAAGTGGAATGTCGTAATCAGTTGCGGAAGTGGTCGCCGAAAACGCGGGCGAAAAGCAGCGGCTGTTCGAGATTCATCGAGTGGCCGACGTACGGGAAGATTTCGAGCTTGGCATTGGGCAGCTTTTCCGCCATCACGTCGAGATGTTCGCGGGGAATCCAGTAATCCATCTTGCCGAACAGGATCAGGTGTTCGTGTGTCATTTCC
>JAEUOH010000132.1 GCA_016790845.1 Dechloromonas sp. | reverse complement strand
ATCCAGCGCATGATCGAGGCCTGCGCCCGGGCCGTACCGATCGCTAAACTGGCTGGCCATTACCACGACACCTACGGCATGGCCATCGCCAACATCTACGCTTCGCTGGAAATGGGCATGGCGGTGTTCGACAGTTCCATCGCCGGCCTCGGCGGCTGCCCCTACGCCCAAGGCGCTTCCGGCAACGTGGCGACCGAGGACGTCGTCTATTTGCTGCACGGCCTGGGCATTGAAACCGGCGTCGATCTGGCTAAACTGGCAGCAGTGGGCGACTGGATTTCCAGCGCCATCAACCGTCCGAACGGCGCCAAGGCCGGCCGGGCGCTCTGCGCAAAGGTTGCCATGTGAGCCTTTTTTCCGTCGTTGCCGATTTTCTCAAGCCTGCACCGCCGCTCAATCCGCAGGTGCTGAAGGCGCTCGACCGGGTCGCCGAACTGGTCGACCCGATGCTCAGAAACGCTTCCGGCTTCGAGCGCCGGCTGGCCATGCCGCTCCAGCATGCGCTGGGTTACTGTGAAGGGCTGGTCGCCGGCCTGCCCGGCCCGATCGACATCGACCGCGAATCGTTCTCCCGCGACCCGCTGGTGCACGCGCTGTTCGCGACAGCCGACGACATCGACCAGATGCTCGGTCGCAGTCAGGCAGTGCGCGACTTCGTGGCCAGTTGCGAGGGCGTGGAAAGCGACACCTTCTATGCACTGTTCGCCGCCCGCCGCCATGTGAAAAAACAGCTCGGGATGGCGCGCCACGGCGACGTCATCCACGCCGACGTACCGCAGGAAGTCGTCTATTTCGGCGACCAGCTCCTGCTCGAACCCGACTGCCAGCTCGCGATGCTGAAGGAAAAACTGCGCCTGCGCACCCTCGACAGCCTGTTGCTGACTTTCCGCGAGCACGTCGACGCCCTGCGCCTGGAACGCGACGGGCTGCGTGCCGATGCCTCGGTCGAGCGCGCCCATCTCACCGTCCTGCGCGGGCAGACGCCGGGCGAGGAACAGGCCTTGCACACGCGCCACCTCGCCGATCTCGAGGGCAAGCTGCGCGCGACGGCCGAATCCCTGATGCCCGACCAGATTCTCGAAGCGCTGGCCACATTCCTGATGCACCCCGAGGCCTCGCTGTCGACGCATGAAACATGCATCACCATCGACCGCATGGGGATCGTGTGCGACGCGAACCCCGACGACTCCAACGTCAGCACGCTCGACTTCCCCGAGATGCGCGGCCGCGACAAACGCATCTACATGGTCGTCCTGGCCCGCATCCGGCGCACCGAGGCGGAGGCTGCGGTCGACCTGGTGCGCGACCAGCAGCGCCGCTTCATGCTCATCTGATGATCGCCTCGCCCTGCATCAACGTCTGCGCGATGAACCCGCAAACCGGCCTGTGCGCCGGCTGTTACCGTACGATAGACGAGATCGCCGCCTGGGCGCGCCTCGACGATCCGCATCGCCTGGAAGTTCTCGCCGCCGTCGCCCGGCGCCAGCAGGCGCAGCAACCGCATGAGGAAGACTCGCGCAACAATGGCAAACGACATGGATAACGAAGACCCCTACATCTGCGTCGGCATCTGCTTGGCCGACCCCGACTCTGGCTATTGCCTGGGCTGCGGCCGGCCACCGCTGGAATCGCCCGACGTCGTCGCCGAAATCGTCATTCCAGCTCCCAAGCCAGTGAGCAACGAAGCGGACAAGCCCGAATGAGCGTTCCGCTCCCCGAGTCGCTGCTCGTCCTCGAGCGCGGCTGGCTGTCAGCCAACAACATTCTCTGTTTCGATGGTGACGCGGCGATCCTGGTCGACAGCGGCTACGTGACGCATGCCGCGCAGACCGTCGACCTGGTCGGCCACGCCTTGCGCGGTCGACGTCTGAAAACGCTCATAAATACCCACTCGCATTCCGACCACATCGGCGGCAATGCGGCGCTGCAGGCTGCCTTCGGCTGCGAAGTCATGGTCCCCGCCGGGCTGCACGCTGCAATCGCCGACTGGGACGAGGATGCCCTGCTGCTTTCGCCGCTCGGCCAGCAGGCGGCTCGCTTTCAGCACGACCACCTGATCGGCGCCGGCAGCGAAATCGACATGGGGGGTCTGGTTTGGCAGGCGCTGGCCGTGCCCGGCCACGACATGGAAGCGCTGGCCTATTACAATCCGGAAAAACGCATCCTGATCTCCGGCGACGCGCTGTGGGAAAACGGCTTCGGCGTGATTTTTCCCGAGCTGCTCGGCGAGGCCGATGGCCTGCTCAGCACGCGGTCGACACTGGAAATGCTCTCCCGGCTGCCGATCGACGTCGTCATTCCCGGCCACGGCAGCCCGTTCGCCGCGGTCGATGCCGTTTTCGAGCGCGCTTTCCGGCGCGTCGACAGCTTTGCCGCCAACATGGACAAGCTCGCCTGGCATGCGATCAAGGTCATCGTCTCCTTCGCCATGATGGAAAAGCGCCAGCTCCCGCTTAAGGACTTCCCGGCCTTCCTGCACCAGTTACCGTTCGCCGTCGACGTCAATCAGCGCTACATTGGTCTGCCCGCCGACGAACTGGCCGCGCGCGTCCTGCGCGAACTTCTGCTGGTCAACGCGCTGCGCCGCGACGATGGCAATCTGCTGGCCGGATAGCGTACCGTAGCATCCCGCTACTACCCCGGTTCCCCCCGTTTTGCGCAGAATGGCGCTGCCACACCCACCTCAAGGAGACGAAAATGGCTGCAAAGAAGATTCTGATGCTGACCGGCGATTACACCGAAGACTACGAAACCATGGTGCCTTTCCAGGCACTGCTAATGATCGGCCACACGGTCCATGCCGCCTGCCCCGGCAAGAAAGCCGGCGAACAGGTACGCACGGCGATCCACGATTTCGAAGGCGACCAGACCTATTCCGAAAAGCCGGGTCACAATTTCACCCTGAACGCGAGCTTCGACGAAATCGATCCGGCGAGCTACGACGCGCTGGTCATCCCCGGTGGCCGCGCACCGGAATACCTGCGTCTCAATCCCAAGGTCATCGCTGCGGTCAGGCACTTCGCCAGCGCGAACAAGCCGATTGCCGCGATCTGCCACGGCGCCCAGTTGCTGGCCGCCGCGGGTGTCATCGCCGGCCGTGCCTGTAGCGCCTACCCTGCCTGCGGCCCCGAGGTCACAGCTGCCGGCGGCGCCTTTACCGAGATCCCGGTCGACCGGGCGCATGTGGACGGCAATCTGGTGACCGCGCCGGCCTGGCCCGCACACCCAGACTGGCTGGCCAAATTCCTGCAGGTGCTGGGCACCCGTATAGAAGCCTGATACATCACCGGGGCAGCAATGCCGCCCCGTTTCCCGAGAAGGAAAATCCGATGTGCGAAATCTACGTCAAGGCCGATCCCATACTCTACGAGTCGCGTGCCCGCTCGCTGCGCATCCATGGCTTTGTCACCAAGATCCGTCTGGAAAACCTGTTCTGGGACATCCTCGCCGAGATCGCGGCCAACGACGGTTACACGACCAATTCGCTGATCGCCAAGCTTTACGACGAACTGCTGGAGTATCGCGGCGAGATCGACAATTTCGCGTCCTTCCTCCGGGTTTCCTGCCTGCGTTATCTGTCGCTCAAGAAAGGCAGCGGCGAACGCCCGGCGCTGAGCGTCGTCAGCGCGGGCGTTGCCTGAGCAGCTATGACTTGGGCAGCGCCCGCTGGACCAGCCGCACCCAGTAGCTGATCCCGGGCACCAGGGCCTCGTCGTTGAAATCGTAATGCGGGTTGTGCAGGGTGCAGCCGCCGGTACCCGGTCCGTTGCCCAGCCAAACGTAGCAGCCCGGCTTCTCGCGCAGCATGTAGGCGAAGTCCTCCGCACCCATCGAGGGCAGGATGTCAGTGAGCACACGCTCACTCCCTAGAACTTCCGCCGCCACCTCCTGACAGAATATTGCCTCGGCGACACTGTTGACCGTGGGCGGGTAACGATGGTCGAAGCGCACGCTGATCTGCGCCCCGTTGGTGGCCGCCACGCCGTTGCACAGTCGCTCGACAGCGCGCTCGATGACTTCCTGAACCTCCGGCTTGAAGCTGCGGATGGTGCCGCGCAACACCACTTCTTCCGGGATGATGTTCCACGCCTCGCCGGCATGGAACTGCGTCACGCTGACCACCGCCGACTCGCACGGGTGCAGCGTCCGGCTGACCACCGTCTGTAGCGCCTGCACCAACTGCGCCCCGGCGACGATCGAATCGACGCCCTGGTGCGGCATCGCCGCATGGCAGCCGTGGCCGCGCACATGAATCTCGAAGGCACAGGTGCCAGCCATCACCGGCCCCGGCATCACCGCCATTTCGCCGACCGGGATGCCCGGCCAGTTGTGCAGGCCAAACACCGCTTCGACCGGAAAACGCTCGAACAGGCCGTCTTCGATCATCACCGCCGCCCCGCCTTCCGATTCCTCCGCTGGCTGGAAAATGAACACCGCAACCCCGTCGAAATCGGGATGCGCGGCAAGATGGCGCGCGGCACCGAGCAGCAGCGCGGTGTGGCCGTCGTGACCGCAGGCGTGCATCCTGCCCGGGTGCCTGGAGTGGTGGGGAAACTCGTTCAGCTCATCGAGCGGCAGGGCGTCCATGTCGGCGCGCAGGCCGATCATGCGTGGCGAAGTGCCGGCGCGCAGTACGCCGACTACGCCCGTCCTGGCGATGCCGCGATGCACTTCCAGACCATAGCGCTCCAGTTCGGCGGCCACCATGTCGGCGGTACGGTTTTCGTTGAAGGCAAGTTCCGGGTGGGCGTGAATGTCACGCCGCTGCGCGGTCAACTCGGCCAGAAAGGGCAAATCGAGCAGGGGCAGGGTCGCAGGCATGAGAATCTCCTTTTATCTTTCCATTATGCCGAAGGTTGATTGCAGGCGCCGCCTTCATTATGCTCCGGCTCATGGAACTCGTTCTGATCAGCGGACTTTCCGGCTCCGGCAAGTCGGTCGCCCTGCACCTCCTGGAAGATGCCGGGTACTACTGCGTAGACAATCTGCCGGTCGTGATGCTCACATTCCTCGTCCGCATGTTGCAGGAAGAAGGCGTACGCAAGGTGGCGGTCGCCATCGACGCCCGCTCCGGCCACGGCATCGAACTGCTGCCGGAACGCCTGCGCCTGCTCGGGGAGGAAGGCACCCGCCACGTCTTCCTGTTCTTGCAGGCCACCGACGAAACCCTGCTCAAGCGTTACTCCGAATCGCGCCGCCGCCATCCGCTGGCTGCCGAGGGAGAGTCGCTGGAAGAGGCGATCCGCCGCGAACGCCTGCTTCTGGAGCCGGTTTCAACGCTCGGCCACCGCATCGACACCAGCGGCATGAAAGCCAGCGCGCTGCGCGAATGGGTGCGTCAGTTCATCGAAACCGAACCTGGTCAGGGCCTGACGCTGATGTTCGAGTCTTTTGGATTCAAGCATGGCATTCCGCTCGACGCCGATCTCGTCTTCGACGTGCGTTGCCTGCCCAATCCGCATTACGACCCGGATCTGCGGCCGCTGACCGGCAAGGACGAGGCCGTGGTCAAATTTCTCGAAAACGAGGATGAAGTCATCCGCATGCGCGACGACATCCAGCGCTTCGTC
>JAEUOH010000130.1 GCA_016790845.1 Dechloromonas sp. | reverse complement strand
GACGAAGTTCGGCATCTTCCGGATGTAAGGCGATGTACGTCCCCAGGCACTTTGCAGAAGACGATGTCGCCGAGATGCACGCCCTGATGCGTGCCAATCCGCTCGCTACGCTGGTCACCCACGGCCCGGACGGTTTGAACGCCAACCACATCCCGTTGCTGCTTGCCGATGGCAGCTTGCAAGGCCACGTCGCCCGCGCCAACCCGCTGTGGCAGGCCGGCAATGTGGCCGGTGAAGTGCTGGTGGTATTTCAGGGCGATGACAGCTATATCAGCCCCTCCGGCTACGCCACCAAGGCCGAGCATGGCAAGGTGGTGCCGACCTGGAACTACGCTGCCGTGCATGCCTATGGCGAACTGCGGGTGATCGACGATCCGCGCTGGATTTTTGCCCAGATTTCCGCGTTGACCGCAACCAATGAAGCGGCGTTGCCGCAACCCTGGGCGGTCACCGATGCGCCGGCCGATTACATCGAAAAGATGCTGGGCGCCGTCGTCGGCATCGAAATCACCATCACCCGCCTGCTCGGCAAATGGAAGGTCAGCCAGAACCAGCCCGCCGTCAATCAGGCCAGCCTGATCGCCGCGCTGGAAAAGGCCGGCGACCCGATGGCCGGGCTGATCCGGGCCAGACAACAATAGACAAGCAGGAGCGAGACATGTTTACCACGCTTGAAATCGAACTGAAGGGACCGGTCGCCACGATCTGGATGAACCGTCCGGACCTGCACAATGCCTTCGACGAAATCCTGATCGCCGAACTGACCGCCGCCTGTGTCGCGCTCGACGAGGATTCGGACGTTCGCGTTGTCGTCCTCGCCGGCCGCGGCAAGAGTTTCTCAGCCGGCGCCGACCTCAACTGGATGCGGCGCGCGGCCAACAACGGCATCGACGACAACCTCAACGACGCCCGCGCCTTGGCCCGCATGCTGCGCACGCTGTCCGGGATGGAGAAGCCGACCATCGCCCGCGTCCAGGGGGCCGCGCTGGGCGGCGGCATGGGCCTGGCTTCCGCCTGCGACATCGCGGTCGCCTCGACCAAAGCCGTCTTTGCCACCTCCGAGGTCCGATTCGGCATCATTCCCTCGGCCATTTCGCCCTACGTCCTGCGCGCCATCGGTGCCCGCCAGGCAGCCCGCTATTTCCAGTCGGCCGAGCGCATCGCCGCCGACCGTGCCCGCGAAATCGGCCTCGTCCATGATACCGTCGAGCCGGACGCGCTCGACGCCAAAGTTCAGGAAATCGTCACCGCCTTGCTGCAAGGCGGACCGCTCGCGCAGGCAGCAGCCAAGGACCTCATTCGCGCGGTCGACGGCCAATCGATCAACGACAATCTGGTCGAGGAAACCGCCCACCGCATCGCCCATCTTCGTGCGACGCCGGAAGCGCGCGAAGGCATCACCGCCTTCCTCGACAAACGCCCGGCATCATGGCTGCCCGGAGACAGCACGCCATGAGCGTCGTCCATTACGACAAGCGCGACCGGATCGCCTACGTCACGCTCAATCGCCCCGAAGCGCTCAATGCCCTTGACGATGTGCTGAATGACGCATTGTGGGCGGTCTGGCAAGACTTCGAGCAGGACCCGACAGTCGACGTCGCCATCTTGACCGGCAGTGGCAAGGCATTCTGTGCTGGCGCCGACCTGAAGACTTTCATCCCGAAATGGGAAAAGGCAACACTGCTCGACGCCAGGAAAAACACCGCCCGCGGCATCGGTGGCGGCCTCACGCGCGGCCAGCACCGGATCACCAAGCCCGTCATCTGCGCCATCAACGGCCACGCCATCGGCGGCGGTTTCGAACTGGCGCTCGCCTGCGACCTTCGCATCGCCTCGGCCCAAGCCAGGTTCGGCGTCTTCGAGGTCCGCCAGGGACTGCACCAGGGCGATGGTGGCCTGGTCCGCCTGGTCGCCATCGCCGGCATGGCGGTCGCGCTCGACCTGACACTGACCGGACGCGAGGTCCTGGCGGAGGAAGCGTTCCGGCTCGGGCTGGTCAATCGCGTCGTGCCTGCCGACGAGGTCATGTCCACTGCCGAAAGCTACGCCCGCATGATCCTCGGCAACAGCCAGCACGCCGTCCGCTCGGCCAAGGAAACCATCCTCGATCTGATCGGCCGGCCACTGGATGACGCCCTGCGCCTGGAAACATTCAACGCCTATGCAGCCGATTTCGACGACGTCAGGGCCCGTCTGGAAGGCTTCTTCAACCGAGCAAAACAATAAACAGGACGAGACACCATGTTTAACAAGATTCTGATCGCCAACCGCGGGGAAATTGCCTGCCGGGTCATCAAGACCGCCCGCCGCATGGGCATCCGCACCGTCGCCGTCTATTCCGAGGCTGATGCCAACGCCCGCCATGTCCGCCTCGCCGACGAGGCCGTGCTGCTCGGTCCGGCCGCGGCGCGCGAGTCCTATCTGGTCGCCGACAAGATCATCGAGGCCTGCGAGCGCACCGGCGCCCAGGCCGTGCATCCGGGCTACGGCTTCCTTTCCGAGAACGAGGATTTTGCCGAGGCGCTGGCCGCCAAGGGCATCACCTTCATCGGCCCGCCGGCCTCGGCGATCCGCGCCATGGGCTCGAAATCCGAAGCCAAGAAACTGATGGGCGCCGCCCAGGTACCGCTGACGCCGGGTTACCACGGCGACGACCAGAACCCGGCGCTGCTGCACCAGGAAGCCGACGCCATCACCTACCCGGTGCTGATCAAGGCCGCGGCTGGCGGCGGTGGCAAGGGCATGCGTCTGGTCGAGCGTTCCGAGGACTTCCTCGACGCGCTGGCCTCGTGCAAGCGCGAAGCGATTTCCAGCTTCGGCGACGACCATGTGCTGATCGAGAAATACATCACCAAGCCGCGCCACATCGAAATCCAGGTCTTCGCCGACACGCTGGGCAACTGCGTCTATCTC
>JAEUOH010000084.1 GCA_016790845.1 Dechloromonas sp. | reverse complement strand
AGTACCGTCACCGCCTGCGTATGGGCGGCGGGGTAGCCGCTGCGCGGGTCGAGCAGGTGCGGGTAGCGCTCGCCGCCGACTTCGAAGAAGCGCTGGTAATCGCCGGAGGTGCCGATGGCTTCGCCGTCGTCGAGGGTCACTGTGGCGAGCGGGCCGGGCTGGCGCGGATGCTGGATGCCGACCCGCCACTTCTTGCCTTCCTTGCTGCCCAGCGCCATGACGTTGCCGCCGATGTTGATCAGCGCGTTGCGTATGCCCATGTCGCGCAGGATGGTGGCTGCACGGTCGAGGGCGACGCCCTTCAGGTAGCCGCCGAAGTCGAGGGCGACGTGGCGATTGCGGCTGGTGACGATATTCCCGTCGACGGCGATGTCGGCAATCGACGGCCGGTCGGCCAGCCAGGTCTTGATCTCGGCCTCGGGCGGCAGTTCCGCCTTGAATTCGTCGGCTTGGAAACCCCATAGCTTGATGAGGCGGCCAATGCCGGGATCGAACAGGTTATCGCCCTGTTGTGCCAGCGCCTGGGCTTCGCGGACGAAGCCGGCCAGTTCGGTCGTGACGGTGTGCGGCTTGCCGGCGGCGATGGCCTCGTTGAGGGCACTCAGTTCCGACGGTTGCCAGGCGTGGTAGGCGCGATGCAGGCGGTCGAATTCGCGCAGCACGGCGGCAATGGCCTGGCGGCCCTGTGCCGGATCGTCGCCGACGACGATGACCTCGACGCGGGTGCCGAAGACATAGGCCTGTTGCTCCTGCAGCGGGGTGCGGCTGCAGGCGGTCAGGAGTACGGCGAGCAGGACGAACAGGAAACGCTTTACGACAATCCGCATGCGTGTTCGAGGGCGGTGATGAAGGCGCCGGCAGCATCGAATCCCGACTGCTGGCGGATCTCGACCATGCAGGTCGGGCTGGTGACGTTGATCTCGGTGAGATGGTTGCCGATGACGTCGATGCCGACCAGCATCAGGCCCCGCTTGAACAGGATGGGGCCGAGCGCGTCGGCGATCTGCCGGTCGCGGCCGGACAATTCCTGGGCAACGCCGGTACCGCCGGCGGCCAGGTTGCCGCGCGTCTCGCCGGCCTTGGGAATGCGCGCCAGGCACCACGGCACCGGTTTGCCGGCAATGAGCAGGATGCGCTTGTCGCCGTGGGTGATCTCCGGCAGGTAGCGCTGCGCCATGATGGTCCGACTGCCTTCATGGGTCAGCGTTTCCAGAATGACGTTGCGGTTGGGATCGTTGCGGTGCACGCGAAAGATCTGGCTGCCGCCCATGCCGTCGAGCGGCTTGAGGATGACGTCACGTTCTTCGTCGATGAAGTGCTGCAACTGGCCGAGATCGCGGCTGACTACGGTCGACGGTGAAAAGTGGGCAAATTCGGTGATCGCAAGCTTTTCGGAATGTTCGCGCAGTGCCCGGGGCCGGTTGAAGACACGAACGCCTTCGGCTTCGGCGCGTTCCAGCAGCCAGGTGGCGGTGAGGTATTCGAAATCGAAGGGCGGGTCCTTGCGCATCAGCACCGCATCGAAGGCCTTGAGCGGCAGCCAGCTGCGGCCGGTTTCGCGGTACCAGTCATGGTCGTCGGGCCGCATGTGCAGATGCAGCGCCTCGCCAAAAACGCCGCCGGCGTGCCCGTCGCCGGGTTTGCGCCAGCCCAGCGTCGCGCAGTCGATGGCATAGACTTCGTGGCCATGCTTTTCGGCGGCGCGCATCATCGCCACCGACGAGTCCTTCCAGGCCTTCAGGCTGGCCAGCGGATCGAGGATGAAGGCAAAGCGCAGCGAGCGCTCGCTGCCGCCGAGCAGATGTTTTTCAAAGTGAAGTTGCTGGGCCACCGTCAGGCGATCTCGGGCGCCGTGCGCTCAAGTTCAATGGCTGCCGCCAGGCAGGCAAGGCGACCAACCACGCCGTAGGCGTAAAAGCGGTTGGGCGGCGAATCGGGGTTGCCGCTACGGTAGTCGGGCAGGTTGCAGCCGGTTTCAAAGGCGAGCGGCTCGAAGTGCATTCCCGGCGCGTTGAGGTTTTCATCCTTGCCGCGACCGGTATGCACGCGGTAGAAGCCGCCGACGACGTAGCGGTCGATCATGTAGATCACCGGCTCGGCGACCGCCTCGTTGAGTGTTTCGAAGGAGTGCACGCCTTCCTGGATCAGGACTTCGGATACTTCGAGGCCTTCCTTGACCACGCTCATCTTGTTGCGCTGCTTGCGATTCAGCGCGATGACCTCGTCGACATTGCGCACGGTCATCACGCCCATGCCATACGTGCCGGCATCGGCCTTGACGACCACGTAAGGGGTTTCGTCGATGCCGTATTCCTTGTATTTCTCGCGGACGATGTCGAGAACGGCGGCAACGTTGGCGGCGAGACATTCCTCGCCCTGGCGTTCGTGGAAGTTGATGCTGCGGCAGACGGAAAATGCCGGGTTGATCCGCCAGGGGTCGATGCCGATGGCCTTGGCAAAGTCGTTGGCGACTTCGTCATAGGCAGCAAAGTGGTTGGACTTGCGGCGGACGGCCCAGCCGGCGTGCACCGGCGGCAGGACCACCTGATCCTCGAGATCCTGCAGGATGGCGGGAATGCCGGCCGAGAGGTCGTTGTTGAGCAGGATGGCGCAGGGTTCAAAACCGGCAACGCCGAGCCGGCGTCCGTTGCGCACCAGGGGTTCGAGCAGCAGTTGCTGGCCGTTGGGCAGGTCGACCGGCGTTGGTGCGACGATGTCCGGCAGCAGGCTGCCAATGCGGACGTTGAGACCAGTCTGCTTGAGAATGGCGGCAATCTGCGCGACGTTCTGCAGGTAAAAGGTGTTGCGCGTGTGGTTCTCCGGGATCAACAACAGGCTGCGCGCTTCCGGGCAAAACTTCTCGATGGCACTCATCGCCGCCTGCACGCAGAGCGGCAGGAAGGCCGGGTTGAGGTTGTTGAATCCGCCGGGGAAGAGGTTGGTATCGACCGGCGCCAGCTTGAAGCCGGAGTTGCGCAGGTCGCAGGAGGAATAGAAAGGCGGCGAGTATTCCTGCCATTGGCCGCGCAGCCAGTGTTCGATTTGCGGACTGGCGGCCAGGAAGCGGCGTTCCAGTTCGAGCAGGGGGCCGCTCAGGGCGGTGGTCAGGTGCGGAACCATGATTGCTGTCTCTCGATTCGGAAGTTTTTATAGTGGCTGCAAATCTTACACCGCAGTGCACAAAAATGGGGCGGCCTGGCGCGGTCAACCCATTGAAAACAGGTAAAATCCGCCCCTTGGTTTTACCGCATTGTTCAATGCCTATTCGTAGATCGGAATCGCCGTGCTCGTCGCCGCCAACATCACCATGCAGTTCGGGGCCAAACCCCTGTTCGAGAACGTCAACGTCAAGTTCGGCGAAGGCTATCGCTACGGCCTGATCGGCGCCAACGGCGCCGGCAAGTCGACTTTCATGAAGATCCTGTGTGGCGCGCTCGAGCCTTCCGCCGGCAATGTCTCGAAGGACGTGCATGAGCGCATGGCCTACCTGAAGCAGGATCAGTTCGCTTACGAGGACATGCGTGTCCTGGACGTGGTGATGATGGGCCACGAGGAGCTGTGGTCGGCGATCCAGGAGCGCGACGCGATCTACGCCAACCCGGAAGCGACCGAAGACGACTACATGAAGGCCGCCGAGCTCGAAGGCAAGGTCGGGGAATACGACGGCTACACCGCCGAAGCGCGCGCCGGCGAACTGCTGCTCGGCGTCGGCATCCCGACCGAACAGCACGACGGCCCGATGAGCGAAGTGGCGCCGGGCTGGAAGCTGCGCGTGCTGCTTTGCCAGGCGCTGTTCGCCAACCCGGACATCCTCTTGCTCGACGAACCGACCAACAACCTCGACATCAACACCATCCGCTGGCTGGAAGATGTGTTGAACGGCCGTGACTCGACGATGATCATCATCTCGCACGACCGTCACTTCCTGAACCAGGTGTGCACCCACATGGCCGACCTGGACTACGGCAAGATAACCACCTACGCCGGCAACTACGACGACTTCATGGAAGCCGCGCAGCAGGCCCGCGAACGCCAGTCGGCGGCCAACGCCAAGGCCAAGGAACGCATCGCCGAACTGCAGACCTTCGTCCGCCGCTTCTCGGCCAATGCTTCGAAGGCCAAGCAGGCGACCAGCCGCCTCAAGCTGATCGACAAGCTGAAGCCCGAAGACGTGAAACCGTCGTCGCGCCAATACCCGTGGATTCGCTTCGAATACGATGAAAAGCAGAAGCTGCACCGCCAGGCCGTCGAGATCGAGAACCTGACTTTCGCCTACGAAGGCGGCGAACGGAAGATTTTCGACAACCTGAGCATCACCATCAACGGTGGCGAGAAGATCGCCGTGATCGGCGAGAACGGCGTCGGCAAGACCACCTTCCTCAAGCTGCTGATGGGCGAACTGCAGCCGCAATACGGCACGCTGAAGTGGGCCGAGAAGGCCAAGCCCGGCTATTACGCGCAGGACCACAGCGCCGAATTTGCCGGCACGCAAAGCCTGACCGACTGGATCGTCGGCTATGCGCGCGCCTCCATCGAAGAGGGCGGCGACCTGGAAACCCTGGTGCGCGGTACGCTCGGGCGGCTGCTGTTCTCCGGCGAAGAGCAGAAAAAGTCGGTCAACGTCATCTCCGGCGGCGAGCAGGGGCGCATGCTGTTCGGCAAGCTGATGCTGCAAAGGCCAAACGTGCTGGTCATGGACGAGCCGACGAACCACCTCGACATGGAGTCGATCGAGGCACTCAACAGCGGACTCGAAAAATTCCCCGGCACGCTGATTTTCGTGTCGCACGATCGCGAGTTCGTTTCCTCGCTGGCGACCCGGGTGTTCGAGATCAAGGGCGACGGCAAGATCGTCGACTACCTCGGCGGTTACGAGGATTACCTTTCGAGTCTCGGCGTGGACTGATCGCAAGCCGGTTTTTGCCCTTTTTCGGGCGTCGACCGCAACAGGCCGAAACGCGATGCGTCTTCGGCCTTTTTACTGCGCCAGGCCTTCGGCCGCCAGCGTGCGGATCAGTCGCACGCAATCGATGTCGGACTGGTGGTAGGCCGATTTCACGTATTCGATGTAGGCGCGGTCTTCGGAATTGGGGTTGTTGGCCAGCGTCGTCTGGTAGGCGAAGCGCAGGAACAGGAAGCCGGGCTCGGGCTCTTCGATGGTGATCGTCAGGCTGCCGCCGGCATGTGCCTCGGATGGAATGATGTCGAAACGTACCCAGTGGCGTTCGAGCAGCGTGACGCGATCCTGGATCGTCGCCGGACCGAAATCCAGTTCGCGCAGCAGCTCGTTGGCTTGCCGTTCGAGAATGGTGCAGGTCTCCAGGCCGGGCAGGAAGGGCACCGGATTTTCGATGCGGTGACTGAGGCCTTGCCACAGCTGCTCGCGGGTCAGGGGGGGGACCAGCGGGTTTTCCGGGTCGTTGATCTGGATGAGGTGTTCGAAATTCATGGCTGAATTGTATTTCATCGGCGTGCCGCACATCGCTTTGTCGACTTCGCCTTGCCGCGCTATTCGCACTGTCGGCGGCTCGTCTTCGCGCCCTGGGTGGCACGCCGACGAAATCTATAGGCCGTGTTAACATTCCCCCATGCAACTCGAACGACTCCTCCAGAAGCATGGTTTCGGCACCCGCAAGGCGTGCCGGTCGCTGATCCGACAGGAGCGGGTCGCGGTCAATGGGGCGCTTTGCGACGACCCCTTTGCTGAAATAGACACCGCCGGCCTCGTTTTCACGGTCGATGGCATCGACTGGCCCTATGCCGAATTTGCCAGCATCGTGCTGCACAAACCGGCTGGCTACGAGTGCTCGCGCAAGCCGCAGCATCACCCGAGCGTCCTCGAATTGCTGCCGTTACCGTTGCGCGAGCGGGGCGTTCAACCCATCGGCCGGCTCGACGAGGACACCACCGGCCTCCTGCTGATCACCGACGACGGACAGCTTAACCACGTGCTGTCCTCGGCCAAGCGCAAGGTGCCCAAAGTGTATCTGGCGACGACCAAACACCCGCTCGATCAGTCGCAGGTGGATAAGCTGCTGGCCGGTGTACTGCTTAACGATGAGCCGGCGCCGATCGCCGCAGCGGCCGCCGAAATCGCCGGTGAAAACCTGCTGCGCCTGACGGTGACCGAGGGCAAATATCATCAGGTCAAGCGTATGGTTGCGGCAGCCGGCAACCGGGTCGAGGCCCTGCACCGCGAGGCGGTCGGCGATTTCGTGCTGCCCACTGACCTGAAGCCCGGCGAATGGCGCTGGCTGGCTGCGGTCGACCTGCAAAAAATGGGATATTCGGCATGACCCTGACCGAAATGCGCTACATCGTCGCACTCGCTCGCGAGCGCCATTTCGGCAAGGCAGCGGAAGCCTGTCACGTCAGCCAGCCGACCCTGTCGGTGGCCTTGAAGAAGGTCGAGGGCCAGCTCGGTGCCGCGTTGTTCGAACGAACCGCTTCGGACGTGCGGATTACCGCGCTCGGCGAGCGCATCGTCGCCCAGGCCCGGCGTGTTCTCGAAGAAGCGGTGCGCCTCGAGGAGATCGCCGGTTCGGGCGGCGATCCGATGACCGGGCCGCTGCGCGTCGGCGTCATCTACACCATCGCGCCCTACCTGTTGCCGCAGCTGATTCCGGCACTGCACCGGCATGCCCCGGCGATGCCGCTGTTCCTGAAAGAGGATTTCACCGGCAACCTGATTCCGGCGCTGAAGGCGGGGGAACTCGACGTCATCGTCATCGCGCTGCCGTTTGCCGAACCCGGGCTGGTCGCCCAGCCGGTCTATGAAGAGCCGTTCCGGGTCGTCGTGCCGGCGGCTCATGCCTGGGTCGGGCGCACGGATGTGGCGGCCGACGAACTGGACGGCGAGAACCTGCTGCTGCTCGGGCAGGGCAACTGCTTCCGCGATCAGGTGCTGGAATCCTGCCCGCGCCTGACGGCACCCGACGCGCTGACGCATTCGCTCGAAGGCAGTTCGCTGGAAACCATCCGCTACATGGTGGCGAGCGGCGCTGGTGTCGCCGTGATGCCGAGCACGGCGGCCGATCCACTGATCGACCGGGAGCCGATGGTCCGCGTGCTGCCCTTTGCCGGCGAGCAGCCGGCGCGTACCGTTGGCCTGGTCTGGCGCGTCACCTTCCCGCGCCCGCAGGCCATTGACGCGATGCGGGCCGCAATCCTTTCCTGCCAGTTGCCGGGGGCGACCGCGGTACGCTGAAGTTTCACGTGAAACCCCGGCGCACCGGCGTTCAATGCATGAAGCTGCCGTCCTTGCGGATGATGGTCAGCTCGACGAAGGTCGAACCGTTATGGTTGCCCGGCGTGAAATTTACCGTGAAGCCACCGGTATCGAAATTTCGCAGGGTTTCCATGGCCGAGATGAAGCGGTCGCGGCTCAGATCCTTGCCGGATCGGCGCAGGCCTTCGACGAAGACCTTGGCTGCGATGTAACCTTCAAGACTGGTGAACGATACGTCACGCCCGCTGCCGGAAGCAGCCAGTGCCTTCTGGTAGTCGCGCACGACGGGAATGGTGCTTGCCCAGGGGAACGGAACGACCTGGGAAATGCCCACGCCAGCGCCAGCGGCGCCGAGTTCGTTGGCCAGTGCCCGACTGCCGACAAAGGAAACGGTGTAGAACTGGGGAGCACTGCCGGCGGCGCGCATGGCGTTGATGAACGCTGCGGTCGATTTGTAAGTGGTCACCATGACCACCATGTCCGGCTTGGCGGCTGCCAGCGTCTTGACGGCGGCGGCGACATCGACGGAGTTGCGCTCGACGGTGGCGGTGGCGACCAGTTGCAGATTCCGTTTGGCCATCGCCTTTTCGACCCCGGTCAGCCCGGCCTTGCCGTAGGCGTCGTTCTGGTAGAAGACGGCGATGCGTTTGACGTTGAGCGAAGTGAATTGCTCGACAATTTTCTCGGTCTCGTCACCATAGCTGGCGCGGACGTTGAAGATCAGCCGGTTGAAAGGGGTGCGTAGCGCTTCGGCACCGGTAAAAGCGCCAAAGAACGGAACGCCAGCCGGATTGGAAACCTGTAGCGCCGCCAGGCTGGTCGGCGTACCGACGTAACCGAAGAGCGCGAAGACGTCATCCTTGTCGATCAGTTGCTTGGTATTGGCCGTGGCGCGCTCCGGCTCATAGCCGTCATCCAGCGTGAGCAACTTGATCTTGCGCCCGTTTACGCCGCCCTGGCTGTTGATTTGGTCAAAATAAAGTTTGGCGCCGAGACGCATCTCGATACCGAGTTCCTGGGCCGGGCCGGTTAGCGGAACTGACTGGCCGATCAGGATGCTGCCATCGGTCACGCCGGTTTCCGCGGTGGCCAGGGTTGTCAAGGCAAGTGAGGCGACCGCCAGCAGGAGACGAACTGCCATTCTTCCAAACATCGTTTTCCCTTTCTAAGTCGATGCCGAACGTTTTTCTAACGGCAGTGCGTTTCAGGCGATCGCTTTCTTGGCTGCAGCCTTCTTGGCCGGTGCTTTTTTCTCGAATTCAAAACCCACCTTGCCGTCCTTGGCGACCAGATAGGCCGAGAACTTGCGGCGCGTGCGGTTCGATACGAATTCCTTGAGCAGGTCGGTCTTGCCGTCGGCCAGGAGTTTCTTCATCTGGGCCGCATCGATCGGCTGTTGCAGGATGATCTTGCCGGAACGGAAGTCACAGCTTTTGGCCGGGCCGAGCGATTTTTCGCAGACGTAGGAAGTGCCATGCTCGTAGACGCCGGCAGCGCACTTCGGGCACTTGCCGAGGCTTTCCTGGCCGGAAAAATCGACGGCTTCGGCTTCGGCCTCGTCGGCCTTGTCCTGGCCGAAGTCGAATTCGGGCATGAATTCGCCGTTGAGCTTGATGGCGGCGGCAAAGGTACGCCCCATCTTGTTGCGGAAGCCGGTCAGCGGGCCGATTTGGCCGTCTGTGATCAGGGCGTCGATTTCGGCCGGCTCGAACTGGCGGCCGGCGACGATCTTCCACAGTGCGTAGTCGCACTTGCCGCACTGGAATTTCTTGTAGGTTTCGCGAATCTGGCCGCCACAGCGCGGGCAGGGCGCGGTTAGCACGCCAAAATCGCCGGGAATGGTGTCGGCTTCGTAGCTCTTGGCGCGCTCGACGATGTGGCGGGTCATCTCGGCGATTTCACGCATGAATTCCTCGCGCGTGAATTCGCCTTTCTCGATGCGACCGAGCTTCCATTCCCAATCGCCGGTCAGTTCCGGCTGGGTCAGTTCGGCGATGCCAAGCCCGTTGAGCAATGTCATCAGCGAAAAGGCCTTTGCGGTCGGGATCAGTTCGCGGCCTTCGCGGTGCATGTACTGCTCGCCGATTAGGTTTTCGATGATTTGAGCGCGCGTCGCCGGCGTGCCGAGGCCGCGGCCGGCCATCGCCGCCTTGAGTTCCTCGTCGTCGACCATCTTGCCAGCGCCTTCCATGGCGGAGAGCAGGGTGGCTTCCGAGTAGCGCGGTGGCGGCTTGGTTTCGTTGGCCTTGACGGTGACCTCTTCGGTATTGACCTTTTCGCCGGCGTCGACCGCAACCAGGTTGCCCTCGCTGCCTTCCTGGCCTTCCTTGCCATGTACGGCCAGCCAGCCGGGGTTGACCAGCACCTTGCCCTCGGTCTTGAAGGGATGCCCTTCGACGCGGGTGATGCGGGTGGTGACCAGGTATTCGGCGGCCGGGAAGAAGACCGACAGGAAGCGGCGGACGACGAAGTCGTAGAGCTTCTGTTCGAGTTCGTTCAGGTGCTTCGGCGCCTGCGGCGTCGGGATGATGGCGAAGTGATCGCTGATCTTGGCGTTGTTGAAGATGCGCTTGTTCGGCATGACCCAATTGCGTGCCAGGATCTGGTGGGCAAAGGGCGAATAGCGGGCGAGCAGCACTTCGTCGTGGCCCTTGCCGGCACCTTCGCCAGTGAGCACCGAGAGGGTGGCCTTGACCGTGCCCAGATAGTCTTCCGGCAGGCAGCGCGAATCGGTACGCGGGTAGGTGAGTACCTTGTGCTTTTCGTAAAGGGCTTGCGCCAGCGATAGCGTGGTCTTGGCCGAGAAGCCGAAGCGAGCGTTCGCTTCGCGCTGCAGGCTCGTCAGATCGAAAAGGAGTGGCGAGAGCCGGGTTTCCGGCTTGGCTTCTTCGGTGACGATGCCAGGCTTGCCCAGTGTCGCGGCGCGGATCGCGTCCGCCTTCGTCTGCTCCCACAGGCGGTCGGCGCGGGCGTGTTCGTCGTCTTCCTTGCCCTTGTACCCTTCGTCGAACCATTTGCCGGTGTAGCTGCCAGCCTTGGCGGCAAATTCGGCCTCGACTTCCCAGTAGGGGCGCGGCTTGAACTCGCGGATTTTCTTTTCGCGCTCGACGACGATGGCCAGCGTCGGCGTTTGCACGCGGCCGACCGTGGTTAGGTGAAAGCCGCCAGTCTTCGAGTTGAAGGCGGTCATCGCCCGCGTGCCGTTGATGCCGACCAGCCAGTCGGATTCGGAGCGGCAGACGGCGGCATCGCCCAGCCCCTGCATTTCCTGGCCGTTGCGAAGGCGCGCAAAGCCGTCGCGGATGGCGCCCTGGGTCATCGACTGCAGCCACAGGCGCTGCACCGGCTTGCCCGACTTGCTGTGCTGGGCAATGTAATTGAAGATCAGCTCACCTTCGCGCCCGGCGTCGCAGGCGTTGATTAGGCCGCCGACATCCTTGCGCTTGATCAACTTGTTGAGCAGTTTGAGGCGCGATTCGGTTTTCTCGATCGGCGACAGAGCGAAATGCGGTGGGATGACCGGCAGATGCGCGAAAGACCATTTGCCGCGCTTGACCTCGAACTCCGCGGGGCAGGACAGTTCCAGCAGGTGGCCGATGGCCGAGGAAAGCACGTGCGACTCGCTTTCATAATAGTCGTCGTGCTTGGTGAACCCCCCCAGCGCCTTGGCGATGTCGGCGGCAACAGAGGGTTTTTCGGCAATGATCAGCTTTTTTGTCATGGGTTCTGTCGGTTGGATGCCGGGGCATGATAAGTGCGCGGCGCGCGGCTTGGCAAGCCGTCTCTATATATGGAGCCTCAGGCGAGGCGCTGGTAGCGATTGCCGGGCAGGGTGGCAATCCGGCCGGCCAGTTCGAGAGTCAGCAGTTCGGCGAGCAACTGGTCGGCGGGTAGTCCGCTGCGTTCGGCAAGATCATCGAGGCAGCAGGGATCGTGTCCGAGGGCATCGAGCAGCAGGCTTGAGTCCTGGTCAGGAGGCGCAACCGGTATCTCTCTGACGGGTTCAGGATAGTTTCCAAGTTCTTCGAGAATGTCCTGTGCCGTTTCGACCAGCTTGGCGCCCTGTTTGATCAGCTTGTGGCAACCGCGGGCGACCGGCGAGTGGATCGAGCCGGGAATGGCGAAAACCTCGCGTCCTTGTTCGGCCGCCAGGCGGGCGGTGATCAGCGAGCCGCTTTCGGGGGCAGCTTCTACGACAAGCACGCCGCGCGACAGGCCGGAAATGATGCGGTTGCGGCGCGGGAAATTGGCGGCAATGGCTGGCGTGCCGAGCGGAAACTCGGAGACGATGGCGCCATGCTCGATGATCGCCTGCGCCAGTTCGCGGTTGCGCGCCGGGTAGAGGCGGTCGGCGCCAGTCCCGATCACGGCGATGGTTTCGCCGCCGGCCGCCAGCGCACCGCGATGTGCGGCGGCGTCGATGCCGAGCGCCAAACCGCTGATGATCGAAAGGCCCTTCGTAGCCAGGGTTCGGGAAAAGTTCTCGGCGGTTTGTAGCCCTTGCGGGGTCGCGTTACGGCTACCAACGATGCCTAGCCCGCGTTTTTGCAGCAAGTCGATCTGGCCACGCACGTAGAGCACACTGGGTGGATCGGCGATTTCCAGTAGCGCCTGTGGGTAAGCGGCATCGGCCAGGGTAATGATGTATTGGCCGGGATGATTGGCCCAGGTCAGGCTGCGGTCGACGCTCTCGGAGGCGTCGAAATCGAACAGCAGGTCGGCACGGTCGCCGACGACGGCACGCGCGGCCAGCCGTCCGGCTGCGAAAATGGCCTCGGGTAAACCGAAAGCGGCGAGAAGCTTTCTTTGCGTCTCGCCGCCGATGCCGGGAATCAGGGTCAGCCGCAACCAGGCGGCCAACCCGTCGTTATCGATCACGGATTTCTAGCGGAATCACCGACCGTGACCGGGATGGAGGAATCCAGAACCAGCGCGTAGGAGACGCGGTCGAAGACGCGGAAGACGAACACCAGCGCGTAGCGTTCTTCAGGGATCGGTGTATACACACGGCCGCTACCGTCTTCCGCAATACGTACTGCAACACGATTGCGGAAAAGTGCGAGGACGGCCCCGACGTCGAGTCCGTCGTTGCGGCCACGGTTCAAGGTGACCACGGAGCCGCGGGCACCCTGATAGACACCACCGTAGATCGTCATGATCTGCGCCGCGATTTCGCGGTCAGGGCGGTGCGGAACGTAGGAAATGACATTGTTGGGCGGGGCCGGCAGCAGGCGGTCGCCGGGGAGGATTTCTTCCTTGGCGATCGTGATCTTGAGTGCAGCGGGCTCGCCCGGCTGGAGCAACTGGGCATTGCCGAGGAAGAAGGCTTCGTAGCCGATGATCTCGTTGGTTTCCGGGTCGGTCAGTGGTTTGCTCGGACGGAAGACGTTCCAGCGGATGACGCTGGCGTCGAGGATTCCGGCAGCGAAGGCATTGTCCCCGGCGCCCATCATGGAGCGATATTCGGGACCGGCGACGATGCGCGGCGCGCCTTCTAGCTGATCTTTTTCGACCACCAGCGGCTGGGAAAGGAAGGGCTCGATAAGATTGGGCGGGATGCTCGGAATGGCGGTCCGGTCAGCCGTGGAATAGATCTGTGGTTCAAGCTTGACGGTGCCGCCGCTGCCGCCCTTGACCGGCTTGCCGATGCGCAGGCGCGGCGAACTTCCGGAGCGGTCGAGGAAGACGACTTCGCCGGGGTAAATCAGGTGCGGATTCTTGATCTGGTCACGGTTCATGTTCCAGATTTCCGGCCAGCGCCAGGGTTCCTTGAGGAACTTGCCGGAGATTCCCCAGAGCGTGTCGCCCTTAACCACGACATGGCGATCGGGCGGGTTATCGACGAGCTGCAGGGGCTCGGCGGCCGATGCACAAACGGCCGTCACGGCCAGGATGAGCGCGGATATAATGCGTACCATAGTCGTAACCTCAAGTGCCGATGGAACACGGCGCTGCCGTCATGGTCTCAATCATGGCGCGCAAGCCGCTTCCATATCTCTGGAATTGCTTGAGATTCTGCACGTAATAACTTAAGCGAGCAAGCTTTTTTGGTATTTCCCATGGCGCTTCTACCCATTTTGCGTTTCCCCGATCCGCGTCTCAAGAAGATTGCGGCGCCCGTCACCAACAT
>JAEUOH010000061.1 GCA_016790845.1 Dechloromonas sp. | reverse complement strand
ACGCCGCCTACGTTTCCGAAAAGCTGCAGCAGGCGCGCTACGCCTTCTCGGCGCAGGAAGTGAAGCAATACTTCACCGAACCCAAGGTCGTCGCCGGCCTGTTCAAGGTCATCGAGAGCCTGTTCGCCGTGAAGGTCAAGGCAGACAGCGCGCCGGTATGGCACGAGGACGTGCGTTTCTACCGCATCGAAACGCCGGCCGGCGAACTGGTCGGCCAGTTCTACATGGATCTCTACGCCCGCGAAACCAAGCGCGGCGGCGCCTGGATGGACGAAGCCCGCGCACGCCGTCGTGCCGACGGCGGCATCCAGAAACCAATCGCCTACCTGAACTGCAATTTCTCGCGCCCGGTGGGCGACAAACCGGCTACGTTTACCCACGACGAGGTCATCACGCTGTTCCACGAAAGTGGCCACGGCCTGCACCACCTGCTGACGCGCGGCGAGGAACTGGGCGTTTCCGGCATTCACGGCGTCGAATGGGATGCAGTTGAGCTGCCCTCGCAGTTCATGGAGAACTATTGCTGGGAATGGAGCGTCCTTGAGGACATGACGGCACACGTCGATACCGGCGCCCCGTTGCCGCGCGCACTGTTCGACAAGATGCTGGCGGCCAAGAACTTCCAGAGCGGCATGATGACAGTGCGCCAGCTGGAATTCTCCCTGTTCGACATGCAACTGCATTCGGAATTCGACCCTTTTGGGCCGTCGACCGCACTCGACCTGCTCAACGCCGTGCGCAAGGAAGTCGCGGTGCTGATCCCGCCCGCCTGGCATCGCTTCCCGAACAGCTTCTCGCACATTTTCGGCGGCGGCTACGGCGCCGGTTATTTCAGCTACAAATGGGCGGAAGTGTTGTCGGCCGATGCCTACGCCGCCTTCGAGGAAGCTGGCGATCCATTCGATGCCACGGTCGGCAAGCGCTTCCTCGACGAAATCCTGTCGGTCGGCGGCTCGCGGCCGGCCATCGAATCCTTCACCGCTTTCCGCGGCCGCGCGCCGAGCGTCGACGCCTTGCTGCGCCACAGCGGTATGATTGCGGCGTAAGCTATCCATTCGGGAGGACGTAAGCATGCGACACCTGCTCATATTGTGTCTGGCGCTGTCCAGCGCCGCCGCGCTGGCCCAAGCTTATCGCTGGGTCGATCCGTCCGGCCGCACCGTCATATCCGACACGCCGCCTCCGGGTCGCGCGCACAGCGTCGCCAAGACCGGTGCCGAAAAGGAAAGCACCGATGGCCTGCCCTACGCCGTCAAAAAGGCAGCCGAGAATTTCCCGGTCACGCTCTACACTTCGGCGGACTGTGTCAGTCAGTGCAAGGATGCGCGCAACCTGCTCAACCTGCGCGGCGTGCCGTTCACCGAAAAGATGGTGCAGACACCGGAAGATTTCGATGAACTCAAGAAACTGGTCGGCGACGCCTACGTGCCGGCGCTCAAGGTCGGCAAGCAGAGTTTTCGCGGCTTCGAGGCCAGCGCCTACAACAACCTGCTCGATCTTGCCGGCTATCCGCAGACCGCTGCCTACGGCGCAAAACCGTCGGGCGGCCTCGCCAAGTGAAGATTGCCGCCTGGAACGTCAATTCGCTGAAAGTTCGTCTGCCGCACCTGCTTGACTGGCTGGCTGAAGCGACGCCTGATGTCGTCTGTCTGCAGGAACTCAAGCTGGAAGACCACAACTTCCCGTGTGCCGAAATCGAGGCGGCGGGCTATCAGGTGGCCTTCTCCGGCCAGAAAACCTACAACGGCGTCGCCCTGTTGGCCCGCCAGCCAATTGGCGATGTCGTCTGCGGCAACCCCCATTTTCCCGACGAGCAAAAGCGCCTGATTGCCGGCACCGTCGGCGACACCCGCGTCGTCTGCGCCTACATGCCCAACGGCCAGGAAGTTGGCAGCGACAAGTACGACTACAAGTTGCGCTGGCTCGATGCACTGGCCGTCTGGCTAGGCGAAGAACTGGCGGCACGCCCGAATCTGGCGCTGTGCGGCGACTACAACATCGCCCCCGACGACCGCGACGTTCACGATCCCAAGGCCTGGGCGGGCAAAATTCTCTGTTCCGACGCCGAACGCAACGCCTTCCAGCGTTTGCTCGGGCTAGGACTCAGCGACAGCTTCCGGCTGTTCGAGCAGCCCGAAAAAACCTTTTCGTGGTGGGATTACCGCATGCTGGGCTTTCAGAAAAACCTCGGCCTGCGCATCGACCACATCCTGCTCTCGGCACCGCTGGCGGCCCGCTGCACCGCCGCCGGCATCGACCGCGCGCCGCGCAAGCGCGAGCGGCCTTCCGACCATGCCCCGGTGTGGGCAACACTGGCCTGAAATGACACCTGCTGCGGTCGACCCCGAAAAACTGCTCGATTTGTACCCGCCGCTGGGCGGGCTGCCCATTGAGCGCCTACGGGCGCTTTTCGCCCCGAAAGCGGTCATGCATCTGCCGGCCGGCTCGCAGGTTTTCGCCGAGCACCAGCCTTGCCAGGGTTTTCCGCTGCTGCTCGAAGGCAGCATCAAGGTCGTCAAGCTGGCGGCCAGTGGCCGTGAGCTGATGCTTTATCGGGTCGCACCGGGCGGCTCCTGCATCATCAGCTCCAGCTGCCTGCTCGGCCATACCGACTACAACGCGCGCGGCATCGCCGAAACACCGCTGACACTGGCGGTTTTGCCGGTCGCCAGCTTTTCGGCGCTGATGCTTGAACACGCGCCATTCCGTGACTTCGTCTTTCACCTTTTCGCCGAGCGCATCGGCGAACTGATGCAACTGGTCGAGGAAGTCGCCTTCGCCCGTCTCGACCAGCGCCTGGCCAAATTGTTGCTGGCGCGCAGCGAAGCGGTACTCAACGTGACCCACCAGCAACTGGCTGACGAGCTGGGCAGCGTTCGCGAAATCGTCAGCCGCCTGCTCAAGGGCTTTGCCGCGCAGGGGCTGGTCGCCCTGGGGCGCGAGCAGCTGACCATCATCGACCGCAACGGGCTGCAAAAACTCGCGGCTGTGTGACCAAGGTTACATACGCGCGCTGCACCAGTCGATAAAGTGGGTGCCGTACCCACTACTCAACGGAGAACACCATGGCTGCAAATGTTGGCGGTATCGACAAAATCGTACGTATCGTTGCCGGCGCAGGCCTGATCGGCGCCACCGTGGCTGGCATGCTGCCGGTCTGGGGCTATATCGGCATCGTCCCTCTCGCCACCGGCCTGATCGGCTGGTGCCCTGCCTACCCGCTGCTCGGCATCAACACCTGTTCGACCAAGAAATAAGCGAGCTGTCCGAATAGTAAAACCCCGCCGCGGCGGGGTTTTTTACGTCAGGTAATTGGCGATTCGCACGTAATCGGCGACCGCGACATCCTCTGGTCGCCAAGTCGGATCGATACCGAGCTCGGCAAACCCTGCATCGTTGAGGGTGCCTTTCAGCGTATTGCGCAGCATCTTGCGCCGTTGCGAGAAAGCTGTCTGGACAACCTGCGCGAGCTTTTCCTGACTTTTCGCGGTCAACTCCGCAACGTCCTTCGGGATCAGGCGCACCACCGCCGACTGCACTTTGGGCGGCGGATCGAAGCTTTCCGGTGGCACGTCGATCAGCCATTCCAGGTGAAAACGGTATTGCAGCATGACCGAGAGGCGGCTGAAGTCGCTCTCCCCGGGCTCGGCGACCATGCGCTCGACGACTTCCTTCTGCAGCATGAAATGCATGTCGCGGACGATGCTGACATATTCGGCCAGATGAAACAGCAGCGGCGTCGAGATGTTATACGGCAGGTTGCCGACCAGGCGCAGGTCGCGGCCGATGCTGGCGAAATCGAAGGCCAGCGCATCGCCTTCATGGATGCTCATGCGGGCTGGCGGATACTGTTTCTTGAGGCGGGCGATCAGGTCGCGGTCGATTTCGACTACGTGCAGGTGATCGAGGCGCGCCAGCAAGGGTTCGGTGATCGCCCCCAGACCGGGGCCGATTTCGACGACGGTATCGCCACGCTGCGGGTCGATGGACGAAACGATGGCGCCGATGATAGCTTGGTCGATCAGGAAGTTTTGCCCAAAGCGTTTGCGGGCGACGTGACCTTTCATTGGCTTACCGCCATTCGGGTCGCTTCGGCCACCGCCTCGAACAGGCTACCGGGGTCGGCACGGCCGCTACCGGCCATGGCCAACGCGGTGCCGTGATCGACCGAGGTGCGGATGATCGGCAGGCCGAGCGTGACGTTGATTCCTCGACCGAAGGTGGCGTATTTAAGCGCGGTCAGGCCCTGGTCGTGGTACATCGCCAGCACCGCGTCGCCCTGCGCCAGTACCGGCGGCGTGAACACGGTATCGGCCGGATGCGGCCCGGAAAGCTGCATGCCTTCACTGCGCAGCTTGTCGAGTACGGGAATGATGACGTCGATTTCCTCACGGCCAAGGTAGCCGCCTTCGCCGGCATGCGGGTTGAGGCCGGCGACCAGGATGCGCGGACTTGCTAGGCGATATTTGCGCTGCAGGTCGGCATGCAGGATGCGCAAGGTCTTCTCCAGCACCTCGCCGGTGATGGCGGCCGACACATTCTTCAGCGGCAGATGGGTTGTAGCCAGCGCGACGCGCAGCGGGCCGCGCTCGGTGGCGCCGGCCAGCATCATGACGACGAGCGGGGTGCCGGTCTTTTCGGCCAGGTATTCGGTATGGCCGGTGAAATGGACACCGGCCACATTGATCACACCCTTGTGGACCGGCGCCGTCGCCATCGCCGCGAACTCGCCACTGCGACAGCCGGCCAGTGCGCGGTCGAGCAGTGCCAGCACGTAGGCGCCATTGGCCGGGTTCAGTTCGCCGGGAATCGCGGGGGCGGCCAGCGGCACGTGCAATACGTCGAGCCTGTTGCGGTCGACCGGGTTTTGGGGGCAAAAATCACGGAAAAGGACGTTCAGGCCGATGGCTTCCGCCCTGGCGGCGAGCAGGTCGCGATCGGCGAGGATGACCGGATGCCCCGGCCCGTCGTAGCCGGCCAGCCGCAAGCAGAGTTCCGGCCCGATACCTGCCGGCTCGCCACTGGTGACGGCGATACGTGGCAGGATCATTTTTCGTCGAGACGGTTTTCGACGTAGGCGCGATCGCGTAGCTGGCGCAACCAGTCCTGGTAGGCTTCATCCAGCCGGCGCTCGCGTATGGCCTGGCGGGCGGCCGCCCGCTTGCGGTCTTCGGAGACGTCGCGCTGCCGGCGTTCGAGCACCTGAATCAGGTGCATGCCGAACGGGCTTTGCACGACCGGGCTGATCTGGTTGTCCTTCAGCGCATCCATCGCCCGCTCAAAATCCGGTACCGTGTCGCCCGGGCTGATCCAGCCGAGGTCTCCGCCCTTGGCCGCGGAACCGTCCTGCGAGTAGAGGCGTGCCAGTTCGGCAAAGTCGGCACCGTTGACCAGGCGCTCACGCACGGTTTCCATCTTGTGCCGCGCCTCGGTTTCCGACACCACTTCGTTCACCTTGATCAGGATATGCCGCGCATGGGTCTGCTGGATCGAAGCCGGCCCGCCACCACCGCGCTTGCCGAGCAGTTTGACGATATGAAAGCCAGCCGACGAACGCAGCAGGTCACTGACCTCGCCCGGCTGCAGGCGCACCGCGGTTTCGGCGTAGAGCGTCGGTAGCCGGTCGAGTTGGCGCCAGCCGAGCGAGCCGCCCTGCAGGGCATCCGGCGCGTCGGAGTAGGTGGCAGTCAGTTCGGCGAAATTTTCGCCGGCTCTGGCGCGCTTGAGCGCCTGCTCGCCGCGCAGGCGCAGCTTCTGCAAGGCTTCGGGACTGGCCGACTCGGGCGCCCGCAACAGAATATGCGCCAGCTGGAATTCCTCGCCGCCACCGGTCGCAACCTGGTTGGCCAGGTAGAGATCTATTTCGCCGTCGGAAATGACCAGTTTGCCATCGACCTCGCGTTCGCGCAGGCGCGCCATGGTCATTTCAGCGCGAATTTCCTCGCGGAAGCGTGCGTAGTTGATGCCATCCTTTTCCAGTGCCTGCCGGAACTGCTGCTGCGTCATCTTGTTGCTGCTGGCAATGCGGCCGATGGCCTGATCGAGCTGGTTATCGTCTATGCGCAAACCACTATCGCGGGCAGCTTGCAACTGGATGCGATCCATGATCACCCGTTCAAGCATCTGCCGCTCCAGGACGTTCTGCGGCGGCAGGCTGGTTCCCTGCTTCTGCAGCTGCTTGAGCGCGGAATCGAGGCGGACGCGCAGGTCGTGATAAGTGATGACCTCATCGCCGACGACGGCGACGATACGATCTGCTTCGATCGGCTCGGCGGGCGCGGCGCCAGCCGGCAGCGCGCAGATACCGATCAGCGAAAAGACGAGGACGAGGAGGCTGCGAATGAATGGGTGCATGGCGGTCATTGTGTCGTAAGCAGACTGCTGGAAGTGGCCAGCTCGTTGGTTTTACCGTAGCCGGGGATGGAACGCCGCAGCAGGTTGATCGGGTTGGAGCCGACGCTGCCGAAATCGGTCAGTTCGAGCTGCAGGAAAAGGGTGGTATTGGGCGAACCGGCAATCGCTTCCAGGCGCTGGGCAACCGCCCGGAACGCCCAGCAATCGGCGGTGTATTCGATCCCGCCGATCGCTTCGAGCAACTGGTCGCCACCAAGGAAGGAGTAGTTGAAGCGGCCGACGGCGTTCCAGCGCGAACTCAGCGGCCATTGGCCGGAAATATCGATCTGGTCGACGGTGGGCGTTTCGTTCACCGAATTGCGGTTGTAGCGGTAACCGGCACTGATCACCTTGCCCAGTTCGGGCTGATAGCGCAGGCCGGCGGAAAAACGCTGATCCAGTCGCTCGGCAATGTTGTACTGCCAGGCGACATCGGTATAGGTCTTCGGCAGCACCAGGCCGCTGAAGGCCGTGATCACGCTGGAAGCACCGGCCGGCTGCACTGCCTGGCCGGGCAAGGTGACTCTGCCAGGACTGAAGTAATAGACCTGCCCGACCATCGCCTTGAAGCGCTCGACCCCCGAGCCACCGTCGAGCATGCGTGTGGTCAGGGCCGCAGTAAGCTGGTTGGCATCGTTGATGCGGTCGTACCCCGAATAGCGATTTTCGGAAAAGATCTGCGCGAAGTTGAAATCCGTCTGATAGCTATCGAAGATCGGGATGTTGCTCTGGTTTGTATACGGGATATTGACGTAATAAAGTCGCGGCTCCAGCGTCTGGATGAAGGCCTTGTCGAGCAGGCTCGTCTCGCGCTCGAAGATCACGGTGGAATCGAGCGTGAAGGTCGGCAGAACCCGGCTGATATTGGTCGGATCGCTGGCAAACGGCTGATTGTTCAATTGATACTGCGTGGCACTGAGACCGACCTTCGGTGTGATATTGAAAGCGGGGTGCACAAACGGCAACGCGAATTGCGGGTAGAGTACCAGGCGGTCGCCCTGCACCCGGGCAGGATTGATGAATCGCGTGTACTGGCCCTGCAGGGTGAAGTCGGTGCCAAGTACATCAGGCTTGAAACCGATCAAATTGAACTGCGGCTCGAGAAAATAAGGCTTCACAACCGGGTTCGTGGGATCGGTCTGCAGGGTCTGATACTCGAGTACCTGCAAATTGGTCTGCAGCCAGGGAACCGGCGTATAGCCGAGCGTGATTTGCTGCGGCAACTGCACTTGCGTGGTCTGGATCAGGCGCGAAGACAAATCCTGGAAGTAGAAGTTGTCCGAGACTCTGTTGTAGTCGACACCTAAAGAAAACCCCTGACCCAGATTCTGGTTGTGCACAACCTTGTAAGCCCAGCGCTCGCTGCCCTCCAGCCGGTCGTAAGGCATGTACTCGACACGCGAAAAGCCGTTGTAGTTGAAATCTCGATACTGCCCCTCGACCCCCAACTGGAAGCCGCGCTTGCTCATGACACGCGGATAGATCGTCGCATCGTAGTTGGGAGCGATATTCCAGTAGTACGGAACGGTCAGATCCAGGCCGTCACGCGTCGAAGTGGCAAAAAACGGGTGTAGAAAACCGGATTTTCGCTGCTGATTCAGCGGGAAGGTCATGACCGGCGAATAGAAGAACGGAACGTCCTTGAAATACAGCACCGAGTTCCTTGCCTCGCCGACTTCTTGATCGTAGTCGAGATGCACTTCAGAAGATCGCATGTACCAATCGGTCTCGCCGGGTTTGCATGTCGAATACGTGGTATCGAAAAGACTGATCTGGTTTTCGCCCTCGAATTCCGCGCGCTCGGCCGATCCGCTAGCCGTCGACACCCGGCGCGTCGGCGCCACGGTCGGCAGGCCATAGCTGCTGGGGATGTTCTGCATCATCGGCGCCCCCGAGGTCGTGGCATTCGACGCAGAGGACGTGGCCTGGATCACCTGCGGTCGATAGAACTTGCTCACCACTTCCTTGGCGATGTGGAAGTCGGGATTTTCCGCATACCCGATCTGCTCCGAGATCTGCATCCGGAGATAGGGCGCGTTGATTTCCTGGCCCTCCTGCAACATGCGTACGTTGCCCTGCGCTTCGACCTCGTCCTCAAGCGGCCAATACGTCATCTTGTCGCCGTAGAACAAGGAACCGGCGCGACGCATTTCGACTTTGCCGGTCGCTCCGGCGACCACCTCGGTGCGCCCTTCCAGACGATCGGACACGATAAACAGGGGATAGACGCTGTCTTTCTGAAGCTCGACCGGATAGGGAATGCCGACACCCGACAGAAGAGACGGCTTCTTGCGCCCCATGGTGTTGAACCGGCGCTCGGTACGCAAACGCAAGGGCTGGGCGTCGTCGCTCACGCCAACCGCCGCCACCGGCACAACACCGGGTTTTTGGGGCAGGTCGGAGGTGACAAGTTGCATGCCGTCGTCCGCCATGGCATGCAGCGGCGGCACGCCAACGAACATGCAACAGACAAAAACAGCGAGGGGACGGCGGGCAAAACCGGGCATCGAGGCAATCAGCAAAGGGCCGAACCGGAACGGTCGAAACCCGAGTGTTAAAATCGCAGCATTTTACAACGAAGACACCCACCGCCGATGACGCGCGATCAACTTGTTACAGACTGGGTCGCCCAGCGCTTCCCGAACCAGCACCTCCAGATCACCCCGGCCTCGGCCGATGCCAGTTTCCGCCGCTATTTCCGGCTGAGCTGGCCGGACGGAACGACACGCATCCTGATGGACGCGCCGCCGGAAAAAGAAGATTGCAAACCTTTCATCCATGTCGCCGGCCTGCTCGCCAAGGCCGATCTCGCGGCACCGCGCATTCTCGACAAGGATCTCGACAACGGCTTCCTGGTGCTCACCGACCTCGGCCGCATTGGTTATCTCGATGCGCTGAATGCCGATCTGTCGCTGGCCGACCTGCTGATGCGCCCAGTGCTCGATGCCCTGGTGCAATGGCAGCTTGCCTCGCAGCCGGCTACCCTGCCACCCTACGACGCAACCCTGCTGCGCCGCGAACTCGACCTCTTCCCGGAATGGTTCGTCGGCCGCCATCTGGGCGTACAACTGAGCGATGATGAAAAAGTCATGCTCGACCGCACTTTCAAATTCCTGATCAACAGCGCGCTGGCCCAGCCCAAGGTATTCGTGCACCGCGACTTCATGCCGCGCAACCTGATGGTCGTCGAAAGCGCCGAGCGCCTGACGCCAGGCATCATCGACTTCCAGGACGCCGTGCTCGGGCCGATCACCTATGACGTCGTTTCGCTGTTCCGCGACGCCTTCATTTCCTGGGACGAAGAACAGGAAATCGACTGGGTCGTCCGCTACTGGGAAAAGGCGCGCGCCGCCGGTCTGCCGGTGCGCGAGGATTTTGGCGATTTCTGGCGCGAATACGAACTGATGGGTCTGCAGCGCCACCTCAAGGTGCTCGGCATCTTCTGCCGCCTGAAGTACCGCGACCGCAAGGAAAAATACAGCGAAGACCTGCCGCGCTTCATGAATTACGCGCGCAAGACCGCCGCCCGCTACGTCCAGCTCAAGCCGTTGCTGAACCTGCTCGACAAGCTGGAAGGCAACACCGAGCAGATCGGCTATCGACGCTGAACCGGCATGAAAGCCTTCATCCTCGCCGCCGGCCGCGGCGAACGCATGCGGCCGCTGACCGACCATACGCCGAAGCCGCTGCTGGTCGCCGGCGGCAAGCCGCTGATCGTCTGGCACCTCGAACGGCTGGCGGCGGCGGGCTTTCGGGAGGTCGTCATCAACCACGCCCACCTCGGCGCGCACATCGAGCAGGCGCTCGGTGACGGCTCGCGCTGGGGGCTGCACATCCGCTATTCGCCGGAGCCGCCAGGCGCGCTGGAAACCGCCGGCGGCATCGCCAGCGCCCTGCCGTTGCTCGGCGACCAACCGTTCCTCGTGGTCAATGGCGATATCTATTGCGATTTCGATTTCGGCCGTTTTTCCGGGTCGACCGCAACCGGCGCCCATCTGGTCATGGTGGCGAACCCGGCCCACCACGCTGGCGGCGACTTCAGCCTGGATGGCGAGCGCGTCATCTATGCCAATGGTGAGCAAACGCTCACCTACGCCGGCATCGGTATATTTTCGCCATCCTTCTTCGCCGGGGTTCTTCCTGGCACGGTGATGAAGCTGCGCCCCCTGCTCGACGCCGCCATCGCCGCCGGCACGCTGACCGGGGAGCGCTTCGCCGGCCGCTGGGTCGATGTAGGAACGCCGCAGCGCCTTGCGGAACTGGACCAGGAACTGAAAAACGCATGACCCACGCCCACTTTCTCGCCCGCCGCAAACGCCTGTTAAAAGCCATCGGCGACGGTGTCGCCATCGTGCCGACCGCGCCGGAAGTCATCCGCAACCGCGACGCACACCATCTTTACCGCTTCGACAGCTACTTCTGGTACTTGACCGGCTTTCCGGAACCGGAAGCAGTGGTCGTATTGATCGGCGGCAAGAAGCCCAAGTCCATCCTCTTCTGCCGCGAAAAGCATGAAGAGCGGGAAATCTGGGACGGCTACCGCTACGGCCCGAAAGCGGCCAAGGTCGCCTTCGGCTTCGATGCCGCCTATCCCATCGAGCAACTCGACAAAAAACTGCCGGAGTTGCTGGTCGACCGCGACACGTTATGGCATGCCATCGGCCACGACGCGGCGTGGGATGCCCGCATCGCCAGGGCCCTGAACGAAGTCCGCGCCCAGACCCGGGCCGGCAAACGGGCGCCGCGCGCCATCCACGACCTGCGCGCCGAACTCGACACCATGCGCCTCGTCAAGGACAGCGCCGAAGCGGGCATCCAGCAGCGCTCGGCCGACATTGCCAGCGCCGGCCACGCCCGCGCCATGCGCGCCTGCCGCCCCGGCATGGCCGAATACGAACTCGAAGCCGAGCTGACTTACGAATTCCGCAAGCGCGGCGCCGACGCGCACGCCTACACGCCCATCGTCGCCGGCGGCGCCAACGCCTGCGTGCTGCACTACGTTTCCAACGACAAAATCCTCAACGACCACACGCTGGTGTTGATCGACGCCGGCTGCGAAGTCGACGGCTACGCCGCCGACATCACCCGCACGTTCCCGGTCAATGGCCGCTTCAATGCGGCGCAGAAGGATGTTTACGAAATCGTCCTCGCCGCGCAGGACGCCGCCTTCGCCGCCACCGCCCCCGGCCGCCATTTCATGGAAGGCCACGATGCTGCCGTCCGCGTGCTGACCCAGGGCCTGATCGACCTCAAGCTGCTCACCGGCGACCTCGACAACCTGATCGAGAAAGGCGACTTCCGCCGCTTCTACATGCACCGTACCGGCCACTGGCTCGGGCTGGATGTGCACGACGCCGGCGAATACAAGGTCGGCGACCAATGGACAACCCTGCAGCCAGGCATGACCGTCACCGTCGAACCCGGCCTCTACATCCGCCCCGCCGACGACATTCCGCCGGCACTGGCCGGCATCGGCATCCGCATTGAAGACGATGTGCGCGTCACCACCACTGGCTGCGACGTTTACACCTCGGCGCCAAAGACGGTCGCCGAGATCGAGGAGGTCATGCGCCGTGACTGATTCCACCAACGAAAACGTCGACATCCTGATCATCGGCGCCGGCCCGGTCGGCATGACCCTGCATCTGGCGCTGGCCGCCGGTGGCCAGTCCTCGCTGCTCATCGACCGCCGCCCGCCGGCCGCCCTGCAAGCCGACTCGCGCGCCCTCGCCCTGTCGCATGGCGCCCGCGAACTGCTTGAACAGATCAATAGCTGGCCGACGCGCGCCGCGACGCCGATCGAGACCATTCACGTTTCGCAAAAAGACGGTTTCGGCCGCACGCTGATCGACCGCGCCGACTACGCCCTGCCGGCGCTCGGTTACGTCGTTCGCTACCGCGACCTCGCGGCAGCACTGGCCTCGAACCTGCAAACCGAAAGACTGCTCGCCGAAGCAGAGATCCTGAATATCGAGGCCGATGACGACGGCGCCACTGTCGCGCTTCGCCACGCCGGCCAACTGCGCACGATACGCTGCAAG
>JAEUOH010000044.1 GCA_016790845.1 Dechloromonas sp. | reverse complement strand
TGCCAGGACATTCGGTTCAGCCATAGACCTTCCAGAACATGAGCGGTAATCAAACAGCCGGGAACCCAGTGCTTGGATCAGGTAAGGAGTCTTTCGTTCGTTTTTCGACCAATGAGGTGAGCGGCGGAATCGTGCACCTGTCCGACGACGGCCACCCAATCAAATCGACGTTAGCGTCGACAATGGCCGAGAGGCCTTTCGTAAGTTGACTCGGCTGCGGTCGACGCCTAAATTCGGCCGGATTCCAAACTGCACAACGACCGGAGAACACCATGCTGATCGGTACCCCGCTTTCCCCGTCCGCGCTGCGCGTCATGCTGCTCGGGGCCGGCGAACTCGGCAAGGAAGTGATCATCGCGCTGCAGCGGCTGGGCGTCGAAGTCATCGCCGTCGACCGTTACGAAAACGCACCCGGGCATCAGGTCGCTCATCGCGCCCACGTCATTTCGATGACCGATGGCGCCGCGCTACGCCGGCTGATCGAACTGGAAAAGCCGCATCTCGTGGTGCCGGAAATCGAGGCCATCGCCACCGACATGCTGGTCGAAATCGAAGCCGCCGGGCTGGCCGAGGTCATCCCCACCGCCCGCGCCGCCAGACTGACCATGAACCGCGAAGGCATCCGCCGGCTGGCCGCCGAAGAACTCGGGCTACCGACCTCACCCTACAAGTTCGCCGACTCGCTGGACGAATTGCAGGCCGCCATCGAGGGTGAAAACGGCAGCGGCATCGGCTACCCGTGCATCGTCAAGCCGACCATGTCTTCCTCCGGCAAGGGCCAGTCGTTGCTGCGCGGGCCGGCCGACGTGCAAAAAGCCTGGGACTACGCTGCCAGCGGCGGGCGCGTCAATAAGGGGCGCGTCATCGTCGAGGGCTTCATCGACTTCGATTACGAGATCACCTTGCTCACCGTGCGCGCCCGCGATGCCAGCGGCGAAGTGGCGACTCACTTTTGCGAGCCGATCGGCCATATCCAGGTTGCCGGCGACTATGTCGAATCCTGGCAGCCGCAGGCGATGACGCCCGCAGCACTGCAACGGGCGCAGGAAATCGCCGCCGCCGTCACCGGCAACCTGGGCGGACGCGGCCTTTTCGGCGTCGAACTCTTCGTCAAGGGCGACATGGTCTGGTTTTCCGAAGTCAGCCCGCGGCCGCACGACACCGGGCTGGTCACGCTGTGCTCACAACGCTTCTCGGAATTCGAACTGCACGCCCGCGCCATCCTCGGCCTGCCGGTCGACACCGCGCTGCGCGAACCCGGCGCTTCGGCCGTCATTTATGGCGGCATGGAAGAAACGGGCATCGCCTTCGGCGGCCTCGAAGAAGCGCTGGCCGTGCCGCGCTCCGATCTGCGCCTGTTCGGCAAGCCGGAATCGTTCGCCAAACGCCGTATGGGCGTTGCCGTCGCCAATGGCAATGACACCGCCGAAGCGCGCGCCCGCGCCAAGCTGGCGGCAAGCAAGGTCAGGCCGGTTCGCGGCTGAACGCCACCCAGAACCGTCGGTTGCGGTCGACGGTCAAAAAGGGGCAAAAATGGGCTGCAGGCCTTGTTAATATTTATTTTGCTGCAGTGCACCATTTTTGAAAATAGTGCGCTATACTGAGCTCGAACACATTGAAACCTTACCTGGAGACACACCATGTCCATCACCCCCGAGCAATTCGCCGCCGCCAACAAGGCTACCGTTGATTCCCTGCTGTCCGTGGCCAACACCGCCCTGGCAACCGCCGAGCGCATCGCTGCGCTGAACCTGAACACCGCCCGCTCCACGCTGGAAGATGCCGCCTCCGGCGTCAAGTCGGTGATCGGCGCCAAGGACCCGCAAGCCGCTGTCGCCGCCCAGACCGCGCTGGCCCAACCGGCCGTCGAGAAGGCTGTCGCCTACTCCCGCTCGGTCTACGAAATCACCAGCGAAACGCAGCAAGAGCTGGCCAAGATGGTCCAGGCCCAATTCGGCGACTTCCAGAAGTCCGTTACGAACCTGGTTGAACTGGCTGCCAAGTCGGCTCCGGCCGGTTCCGAAGGTGCCGTTGCTGCCGTGCAGAGCGCCATCGCTGCCGCCAACTCGGCGTTCGGCAACATGAGCGCGATCACCAAGCAATTCACCGAAGCCGCCCAGGCGAACATCGCTGCCGCGACCAAGAAGAGCAAGTAAGTCTCTCGGGTTCACAGAAATGAAAGGCCCCGCGAGATTCGCGGGGCTTTTTCTTTGCAGGAGATAACAATGAACTCATCAACCCCCAACGAGAACAGCACCTCGGAAGAAAGTCTCGACGCAAAGGTCGACCGCATGCTGGAGGCCGCCCGCGGTGGGCTAACGCCCCATGAAGCGCTGGTCCAGGCGTCGCTAGCCGAAGCGGCCAATGTTGACGAGCGTGCCGCCGCCCGCGAAAGAAACCGCGAGCGCGCCTTGAAGTTGCTGGAATTGCTCGAAAAATCGCAGGACTGAACCGATCGGCGGCTCGTCCGACCGGCGCTCAGACGTCTACGACGCGACGAGTGGCGAAACGGGCGGAAAAACGGCTGCCTACCCCCGGCGTGCTCTTGATGTCGAGCTGCGCCTGGTGGCGGTTCAGCGTATGTTTGACGATGGCCAGGCCCAGGCCGGTACCGCCGGCATCGCGCGAGCGACCACGGTCGACGCGGTAGAAGCGCTCGGTCAGGCGGGGCACATGTTTGGCATCGATACCGATGCCGGTATCCTCGACCGCGAATTCACCGCCCTGCGCGCCGGTGTGCCAGATGATGCGGATCGTGCCGCCTGGCGGCGTATAGCGCACGGCATTCGACACCAGATTGCCGAAGGCGCTGACCAGCTCCGGCTCGGAACCGCGCAGGTCAGCCTTGCTGTCGGCCTCGACGACGATTTGGTGGCGCCCGGCGGACAGTGCCTCGGCATCGCGCCGCAGCTTGTCGATCAGGCTGGCCATGTCGACCACGTCGTTGGCTGGCGGCGGTGCCGACTCGATCGACGACAGGGTCAGCAGATCCTGGACGATCGACTGCATGCGTCGCGACTGTTCGGCCATCAGTTCCAGGTAACGCGTTCGTTCCTCGCGGTCGACATCGATTTCCTGCAGGGTTTCGAGAAAACCGGCCAGCACCGTCAAGGGCGTGCGCAACTCGTGCGAGACGTTGGCGACGAAGTCGCGGCGCATGCGATCCAGGCGGTCGCTCTGGGTCACGTCCTTGATCTGCATGAGGCGGCGCTTGCCGGCGTAGGGGATGATGTAGATCGAAAGAACGCGATCCTCGCCGCGCTCGGAACGCAGCGTCAGCGGCCGCGAAAAATCCCCAAGCAACAGATAATCGACGAATTCGGGATGCCGTACCAGATTGACCACCGGCTGGCCGCGGTCGGTCTGCACGACCAGCCCCAATTGGGATTCGGCCGTGGTGTTGCAAAACAGTATCTGGTTGTCGCCATCTAGCAAAACAACACCGTCGGTCAACGCCTGCCCGGCGGCGATCAGCAGCGCGATCTCCTGATCGCGGGCGGCGATCTGGCCGCGCAAGTCCTTCTCGTGCTGGTAGAGCCGACCGAAGACGCCATCCCAGGCGCCCTCGCCCTCGAGGCTGGGATCGACGATCGGATTGCGCGACCAACGTTCCAGACGGGCAAAATTACGGAAATGGAAAGCCAGTTGCAGGCCGAGGCCGGTGCAAAACAGCGTCCACCCGGCCCAGACCGCGACGAAATAGCCAACCGGCAGAGCGATCAGCGCCGAAAAAAATGCTGCCAGCAGGGCCCGGACGACTTGTACCGACACCCGGCTCAGGCTCCCCTGAAGCGATAGCCGGTACCACGCACCGTCTCGATCCGCTCGTGATGGCCTGTCGGTTCCAGCGCCGAGCGCAGACGGCGGATATGCACATCGACGGTGCGCTCCTCGATGAAGACATGGTCGCCCCAGACTTCGTCGAGCAACTGGGCGCGTGTATAGACGCGCTCGGCGTGGGTCATGAAGAAGAACAACAGGCGGAACTCGGTCGGTCCCAGTTCGATCGGTTGACCATCGGCGATGACCCGATGGGTCGCCGGATTGAGCGCCAGATTGCCGATCTCGACCGCTTCGCCGGCCAGGTGCGGCGCGCGGCGGCGCAGCACGGCGCGGACGCGGGCGACCAGTTCCTTCGGCGAGAAGGGCTTGGTGACGTAATCGTCGGCGCCGGCTTCGAGGCCCTGCACCTTGTCTTCCTCATGCACCCGGGCGGTCAGCATGATGATCGGCATCTCGCGGGTCCGGTCGTCGGCTCGGATCTTCTTGGCCAGCGCGACGCCGGACTGGCCGGGCAACATCCAGTCGAGCAGCACGAGGTCGGGCAGCGCGGCGCGGATCGCCGATTCGGCCTCTTCGGCGCTGCCCGCCCGCACGACGAGGAAGCCGGCGTGCTTGAGGTTGATGACGACGAGTTCCTGGATGGCTGGTTCGTCTTCGACGACCAGAATCGTAGGTGTCACGCCTTGCTCTCCTTGGCCGGATGCCGGATGTCGCGCCCCTCGACGATGTACACGACGTGCTCGGCGACGTTCTTGGCATGATCGCCGATGCGCTCGACGGCGCGGGCGATCCAGATGATGTCGATCGAGGTGGTGATGGTACGGGGGTCTTCCATCATGTGCGTGATCAATTGTCGCATGATCGATTTGAACTCGGTATCGACATTGGCATCGGCCTGGATGACCTTGACCGCCAGCTCGGTATCGAGCCGGGCGAAGGCGTCGAGCGCCTGGCGTAGCATGCCGAGCGCGGCTTCGGCGATGTGGCGGACGCCGATGCCGTATTGCGACGGCATCTGGCCGGCTTCGTAGATGCGGCGAACGCCCTTGGCGATCTTCTTGGCCTCGTCGCCGGCGCGTTCGAGATCGGTAACGATCTTGCTGATGCCGAAGACCAGGCGCAGATCGGAAGCGGCCGGCTGACGCTTGGCGATCAGGTGGGCGCAGTCATCGTCGATGGCGAGTTCGAGGTCGTTGACCTTGCGGTCGGTATCGACGATGTGCTTGACGCTCGACACTTCGCCGGTGCCGTAGGCTTCAATGGCCGACGAAACCTGGGTTTCCACCAGACCGCCCATTTGCAGCACGGTGGTACGCAAGCGGGTCAGGTCTTCGTCGAACTGGCTGGAAAGGTGCTGGCTATCGTTCATGTTTTCTTCCTAATCAGCCCATGCGGCCGGTAATGTAGTCTTCGGTGCGCTTGTCTTTCGGCTTGATGAAGATTTCGTCGGTCTTGCCGAATTCGATCATCTCGCCGAGGAACATGTAAGCAGTGTAGTCGGACACACGGGCCGCCTGCTGCATGTTGTGCGTCACGATCAGGATGGTCACGCGCTTCTTCAATTCATGGACCAGTTCCTCGATGGCCGCTGTGGCAATCGGGTCGAGCGCCGAGGTCGGCTCGTCGAAGAGCAGCAGTTCGGGATCGGTGGCCAGGGCGCGGGCGATGCACAGACGCTGCTGCTGGCCGCCGGAAAGGTTGGAGGCAAGCTCGTTCAAACGATCCTTGACCTCTTCCCAGATCGCCGCGCCGCGCAAGGCGCTCTCGACCTTGTCGTCGAGCACGCGCTTGTTGTTCTCGCCTCGCACGCGCAGGCCATAGGCAACGTTCTCGAAAATCGACTTGGGGAAAGGATTCGGCTTCTGGAAGACCATGCCGACGCGCATGCGGACTTCGATGGGATCGACTTCCGGCGAGAGCAGGTTGGTGTTGTCCGGGAAGAAGCGGATCTCGCCCTCGTAACGGTTGCCCGGGTAGAGATCGTGCATGCGATTGAAGCTGCGCAGGTAGGTGGACTTGCCGCAACCGGAAGGCCCGATCAGCGCCGTCACCTTCTTGTCGTAGATCGGCATGTTGATGCCCTTGAGCGCCTTGGCCTCGCCGTAATAAAAGTTGAGGTTGCGGGCTTCGGCCTTGAGTGCCGGGTTGTCATGAATCTGCATCTGAGACTCCATTTCCATATTCGATTTTTGCCTGTTTTTCGGGGTCGACCGCAACCATTACCACTTGATGTTCTTACGCATTTTGTAGCGGAGATAAATAGCCACGGCATTCATGCTGAGCACCATGACCATCAACACGAAGCCGGCCGCCGCAGCGTTGACTTCGAAGGCCGGGTCGGGGCGCGAGGTCCAGTTGAAGATCTGGATCGGCATCACGGTGAAGGGCGACATCACCCAGTCGAACAGCCCGGCCGGCGGCTCGCCGGTGAAAGGCACGGGCGGCAGGAAGGCGATGAAGGTCAGCGCGCCGATGGTGATGATCGGCGCCGTCTCGCCGATGGCGCGGGCGAGGCCAATGATGACGCCGGTTAGGATGCCGGGCATGGCGTAGGGGATGATGTGGTAGCGGCAGGTCTGCCAGCGCGTCGCGCCGACGGCCATCGAGCCTTCGCGGATCATCGCCGGGATGGCGCGGATCGCTTCGCGGGTGGCGACGATGATGATCGGCAGGATGAGCAGCGCCAGCGTCAGCCCGGCAGAGAGGATGCTCTGCCCGAAACCGAACTTGTACACGAAGATGCCGAGCGCCAGCAGGCCATAGACGATGGACGGCACCGCCGCCAGGTTGCTGATGTTGACCTCGATGACGTGGGTCAGCCAGTTGCGCTTGGCGTATTCCTCCAGGTACAGTCCGGCAGCCACGCCGAGCGGCACGGCAGCCAGCGCGGTGACCAGCATGACCAGCAGCGAGCCGACCCAGGCCGACAAGATGCCGGCCTGCGTGGCGCGGCGCGAAGCGAAGTTGAGGAAGAAATCAAGGGTGAAGCGGTCCGAACCCTTGATCACCATGTCGGCGATCAGCGCGACGATGACCAGCAGGGCGATCGACAGGCAGAACAGGCCGAGCCCCTTGAAAATCGTGTCCTTGAGCTTGCCGCGCGCGATGACGGCGCGGATCTGTTCGTTGGTCAGCGGTTGCATCAGTAGTTCTCCCGGAATTTGGCACGCAGCCACTGGCCGAGGATATTGAAGACCAGGGTGATGAGCAGCAGGGTCAGGCCGGCGGCGAAGATGGTCAGGTAACCGATCGAGCCATGCGGCAGGTCGCCGAGCGCTACCTGGACGATGTAGGAGGTGATGGTGGCGGCGGGTTCCATCGGGTTCCAGGTCAGGTTCGGCTGCATGCCGGCGGCGACGGCGAGAATCATCGTTTCGCCGACGGCGCGCGAGATGGCCAGGATGTAGGACGCCGCGAGGCCCGAGAAGGCGGCCGGCACGACGACGTGCAGCGCTGTGTACAGGCGGGTCGAGCCCATCGCATAGGCACCTTCGCGCAGGCTCATCGGCACCGCACGCATGGCGTCCTCGGAGAGCGAGGCGATGTAAGGAACGATCATGATGCCCATGACCAAGCCAGCGGAAAGCAGCGAGAAGCCGGGCAGTTCCGGAAAAATCACCTGGAGGATCGGCGTCACGACGAGCAGCGCGAAGTAGCCGAAAACGATGGTCGGGATGCCGCCCAGCAGCTCGAGAATCGGCTTGGCGATCTCGCGCACCCTGGAGTTGGCGAATTCGGAGAGATAGATGGCAATGATGGTGCCCATCGGAACGGCCACGGCCAGCGCCACGACCGAGGACACGACAGTGCCGGAAACGAGCACCATGATTCCAAAGTGGGCATCGTCGAAGAGCGGCGTCCATTGCGTATCGGTCAGAAAATCGACGATGCTGACCTGCTGGAAAAAGTGGATCGACTCGGAAACGAGCACGTAGACGATGCCGACCGTGGTCAGCACGGACACCGCAGCGGCGCTCAGCAATAGCGCTTCGATCAGGCGCTCGCTGACGTTGCGCAGGGCATTCCTGGCCAGGCGGTCGCTGACGACTGGTAGCTCAGAAGGATTGTTTGCAGACATGGCTTGTGAATTCACGATGGGAATTCCTATGATAAAAGCCCGACCCCGGCCGGGGTCGGGCTTTAACGGCGAAGTATTTCCCGTTCAGGACGATCAGAGCTTGGCTTCGCGCTTCTGCAGTTCTTCGATGGTGATGCCGACTTCAGCCGTACCGCCGAAGACGGTGCCCTTCTTTTTCTTTTCCACGTGTTCCATGTTGACCGTGTAAGCCTTGGCCGGTAGCGGCACGTACTTCACTTCCTGGGTCAGCTTGGAAGCGTTCTTCATGTAGTACTCGACGAACTCGCGGACTTCCGCCTTTTCCAGGGACTTCGGATTGATGTAGACGAAGATCGGGCGCGACAGCGGCTGGTAGGAACCCTTGAGCACGCTTTCCTCGGACGGCAGCACCGCCGGCTTGCCGGCCTTCTCGACGATGGGCACGGCCTTCAGCTTGCCCTTGTTCTCGGCATAGTAGGCGTAGCCGAAGTAACCGATGGCATTGACATCACGGGAAACACCCTGGACCAATACGTTGTCGTCTTCGGAAGCGGTGTAGTCGCCGCGCGAGGACTTGGCCTTGCCGACGATAGCTTCGGTGAAGTAGTCGAAGGTGCCGGAATCGGCGCCGGCGCCGAACAGCTTGATCGGCGCATCGGGCCAGGCCGGATTGACCTGGTTCCACTTGGTGATCTTGCCCTGGGCCGCCGGTTCCCAGATGGCCTTCAGCTGATCGACGGTCAGCTCCTTCAAAAAGGCGTTCTTCGGGTTCATGACCACGGTCAGCGCATCGAAGGCGACCGGCAGTTCGATGTACTCGATACCCGCTTCCTTGCAGGCATCCATTTCCTTCTTGAGGATCGGGCGGGACGCATTGGCGATGTCGATCTCGCCACGACAGAACTTCTTGAAGCCGCCGCCGGTGCCGGAAATGCCGACCGTCACCTTGATGGCGTTCTTCTTGGCTTTCTGGAATTCTTCGGCGACCGCTTCGGTAATCGGATAAACGGTCGACGAACCATCGATCTTGACGACTTGAGCCTGCACGGCCTGCGCGCCGAACAGCGCAATGCCGGCCACGGCCAGGATGGAAACGAGCTTGGACTGCTTGAACATGGGGTTACTCCTGCACATGGTTGGAATACACAACGTAGTGCAGGTTAGCCCTCGATTGTTACAACCGAATGACAAGCTGTAACAATCGGACGAACCGGAGCTCGCCTACTTTTTCGGGCGTCCGATCTTGATGCTTTCGACGCGCGCCATCGCGGCCGTCAATTGGACATTGTCGAGCGCCGACAGGACGGCGATTCCGGCCCGCACCAGCTCGCTGCGCTTTGCCTTGCCGCCGAAATCGGCGATGCGCTTCTTGAGCACGGCGATCTGCGCGTATTCGGTTTCCGGCATCGAGAAGCTGTGGCGAACCAGCTTGATCTTCTTCGGCTTGGCCGGCTTGGCGGCCTTGGCGAATTCCACCGGAACCTGCGGCACCATGGGTGGCGGCGGGATCTTGACGGCCTGCGCCTTGACCAGCGCTTCGGACAAGGCCTTCTTGTTGCGCGCCTTGGTTTCTTCGAGCCGGCTCGGCTTTTTCGCCGCCGGTTTCTTCAAGGGAGGCGTCACGGCTACGGGGGGCTCGCCAGAATCGGCCTTGGCGACGGAATTGGCCGCTGTACGCGGCTGCAGTTTTTTCGGCGGCTTTGCTGCCGCGGGAGCGGGCTTCGCGGCGGGCGAATTGCTCTTTTCTTCGGACATGACTCTCTCCATCAACAGGAATCGAGATTTTAATGATTTCGTAGCACAGCAAAGTTAAACTTTTTTGACAGGTAAAATCCTGCCTTCCAACCAGCGAGACGCATCATGACCCAGGACGAACTCAAGCAGGCGGTGGCCCAGGCGGCGGCCGACTACGTGGCGAACAACACGCCGGCCGGCAGCATCATCGGCGTTGGCACCGGCTCGACGGCCAATTTCTTCATCGACGCGCTGGCCGCGATAAAAGACCGCTACAAGGGCGCCGTCGCCAGCTCCGAGGCCACCCGCAAGCGCCTCGAGGGCCACGGTATCGCGGTTTTCGATCTCAACGACATCGCCGATATCCCGGTCTATGTCGATGGCGCCGATGAAATCGACGCCGGCCTCAACATGATCAAGGGCGGCGGCGGCGCGCTGACGCGCGAAAAGATCGTCGCCGCCGTCGCCCGGACCTTCGTCTGCATCTGCGACGCCTCCAAGCTGGTCGACGTGATGGGCAGCTTCCCGCTGCCGGTCGAGGTCATCCCGATGGCACGTGCCCATGTCGCCCGTGAACTGGCGAAACTGGGCGGCACGCCGGTACTGCGCGAAGGTTTCGTCACCGACAACGGCAACGTGATTCTCGACGTCGAGGGCCTTTCGATCACCGATCCGAAAGGCCTGGAAGCGCGCATCAACCAGATCACCGGCGTCGTCACCAACGGCCTGTTCGCGGTGCGCCCGGCCAATGTGCTGCTGCTCGGGACCGCCGAGGGCGTCAGGACCATCACCTGAGTCATTTTCCTGTCACATGGGGGCGCTAGATTGGCGGCATTGATCGCCATCGGAGCGCCCCATGTTTTTGACGCCGGAACTTGCCGCCCAGACGCGGGAAAGCACCCTTAACAATCTGCTTGGCCTCTCCTCGACCTGGTTTTCCGCCAGCCAGCGCCTCACCGACCTGTACTCCGCAGCCAGTCGCGACGCGCTTCATATCGGCAGCAAGCAGGTCGCACAATTCGGCCACGGCCAGCTCGATTCGCTGACCGCCTTTCCGGCCTCGCTGTGGCTGGAAAGCAGTGCCCGCACCACCCGGCTGCTCGATACCGCCTACGAGATTCTCGGCGAAGCCCACAAGTCGCTGATCCAGGCGGCGGAAGCGCAGGTGCGCACCTTCGACCAGATCGTTTTCGCCAGCATCAACCGCGCCGCGAAAAACAGCCCGTGGGAAGGCGAAATAGCGCTGTCGGCGATGCGCAGCACGCTGGAGTCGGCCGAGCAGACCCTGCACGGCATGAGCGCGGCGGCCATCGAGACTGTCGAACTGGCTGAAAAAGAGGCGCACCAGATTGCCGAAAACCTCAAGGAGAACAGGCCGACAACAAGGCCAAATGGGCGGGGCCGCACAACAAGCAGGTAATCGTCCCGCACGAGGGAATGCGAGTCTCTCTCCTTTAGCCCGGCCCGGCCGGGCTTTTTTTTCACCCCGCCCGGCGAATGCTGTTAGCCTGTAGCGGTCGACCGCCAAAAAAGCCCGATTTTCATGCCCACCACTTCGTCTTCCCATGCCACGGTCAATCTCGCCCTGCAGGGCGGCGGCGCGCACGGCGCCTTCACCTGGGGCGTGCTCGACGCATTGCTTGAAGACGGGCAACTGGCCGTCGAGGGCGTCAGCGGCACCAGCGCCGGGGCGATGAACGCGATCTGCCTGGCGCAGGGCCTGATGGCAGGCGGACGCGACGGTGCGCGCGAAGCACTTGCGAAATTCTGGACTGCCGTCGCCGAAAGCTCGCCGTTTCCCGACAGCGCTAATGCTGATGGGGAGCCGCCGGCCATTCCTGCCGCGCTCAAGCTCATGTTGCAATGGACCGAATATCTTTCGCCCGAGCAACTCAACCCCTTCGACCTCAACCCGTTGCGCGACATCCTCGGCGCGCAGATCGACTTCGAACGGCTGCGCAAGTACAGCCCGGTGAAGCTGTTCATCGCCGCGACCAATGCCAATTCCGGCAAACTGCGCATTTTCCACAATCGCGAACTGTCGGTCGATGCCCTGCTCGCCTCGGCCTGTCTGCCGACCATCCACCGCACCGTGACGATAGATGGCGAGCCGTACTGGGACGGCGGCTACAGCGCCAACCCGGCGGTCTTTCCGCTATTCTACGACTGCACGGCAGCCGACATCCTGCTCGTTCTGCTGACGCCGCTGCATTTCGGCGAAACGCCTGATTCAGCCCAGGACATCCGCATGCGCTTGCGCGAGCTCGGTTTCAGCGCCACCTTCCTGCGCGAGATGCGCATGTTCGCCCACCTGCGCGAGCGCGTCGGCGAATCGCGCCTGCCGGCCTGGCTGCAGGCCTGGATTCCGGTCGGCCAGCTCGAACAGCGGGTGCGCCAGGTGCGCTTCCACGCCATCAGCGCCGATGCGCTGATGAGCGAGCTGGCTCCGGAAACCAAGCTAGCCGCCAGCCTGTCGTTCTTCCAGCGCTTGCGCGACGACGGTCGCGCCCATGCCAAAACATGGCTGGCCGCCAAGCGCAGCGCCATCGGCCACCGCTCGACGCTCGATCTGGCGAAGATCTACTACTGACGCCAACGGGCCGGCCGGTTTTTGGCCATTTTCAGCCGTCGACCGCAACCGGCCCGACTGGCGACGCATCGGCGTCATCATCCTGTAATCCGCCCATCGCATCCTCGCTTTCGTGACAATCCATCATGAGCGGGAGAATGCAATGTCCGACACGTTGTACTGTTACTGTTGCAGAACGCATCACCCCAAGGAGCAGATGCGCCGCTTCGCGACCAGAACAGGCGAACGCTGGCGCTGCCTCCGCAGCATCGAGGCCGCCCGCGCCAGGCCAGACGAACGCGACGCTTTCGGGCGCCGGCAATCCGAACTGAACCGGCAGACGGCCGTCCGGGTGGCCGAGCGAATGATCGCGCCGAACCTGAAATACTGCCTGCCGTGAGCAAGCTGCTGATCCGCGCGCTCGACACGCACGACATGCTGCAACTCGAAGCCGCCATTGACCTGGTCGAGGATGCCTTCGGCGACCCCGAGCGCTACGGCCGCGAACGCATCATGCGCGAGATGCTAGTCGAGGAGCCACCCTTCTACCGCCAGTTCTTCGTCGCCATCAAGGACGGCCGGCTGGCCGGCGTCGGCGGCGTCAAGGCCGCCGACTGGGCGACCAAGACGCACCTGCTCTACCTCTCCGCCGTGGCGCCCGAAATGCGCGGCCAGGGCATTGCGCGCGCGCTGCTCGCCGCGCGCGTCGAATGGCTGCGCAAGCGCTTCGGTACCGGCCGGGTTCTGGTATCGACCTCGCGCACCAAACGATTTCGCGAACTCGGATTCGTCGAGATCCGCGGCAGCAAGATCGACGGTCGCATGCTGATGCGCCTGCATTTTCGCAAGAAGCGCAAAGCTGCTGACTGAGCCCCCGCCGGGCGCGATCGTCACGCAATTGAAACATCGAGCGGTAATAGTGGCGCATACCGATCCGCCGAGACACGCTATGACCAACGCCTGCTTCGATCCCAACACCGACGCCAAGCCGCACGAATTCGCCGACCTGCTGGCCGACCCGTTCCGCCGCCGCCTGCTTTCGGCTGCCGCGCTGAGCATCGGCGGCGGCACCCTGCTCGCTGCCGGCGTGCCGCTGCCCAGCCTGGCCGCCAGCGCCGGGCGCGCGGCGGGCGCCATCATCGACTTCGCCGGCATCCCGGTATCGACGGCCGATGCCGTGATGCTGGCCGAAGGCAATACCGTCAGCCTGCTCTACGCCTGGGGCGACCCGATCTCGGACGGCCCGCGCGCTCGCGCCGATGCCGGCGACGATGCCGCCGCGCAAGCCCGGCAGGCCGGCATGCACCACGACGGCATGCACTATTTTCCGTTCATCGAAAACGGCAAACCGTCGTCGACCCATGGCCTGCTCTGCATCAACCACGAATACACCGACGACGGCCTGCTACAAAGCGACGGCATGCTGACCTGGAACGCCGAGAAAGTCGCCAAATCAAAAGCCGCGCACGGCGTTTCG
>JAEUOH010000039.1 GCA_016790845.1 Dechloromonas sp. | reverse complement strand
CGAATTCCAGGCCCGCCGCGCCTTCAACGAGGTGCTGGACGGCCTTGGCCGCCTCGACAGCCTGCTCGGCCCGCTGGTCTTTGCCGACGCCGCGCGCCGCCTGACGCAACTTTGCCGGCAACGGCTGTTTCAGCCCGAAACCCGCGGCCGTCCGGTCATCCAGGTACTCGGCATTCTGGAGAGCGCCGGGCTCGGTTTTGATGCGTTGTGGGTGATGGGCATGAATGACGACCTGTGGCCGCCTCCCCCGCGCCCCAATCCGCTGCTACCGGTCGAACTGCTGCGTGCAGCAGGCGCCACACACGCCAGCGCCGAGATCGAGCTCGATTTCGCCCGTCGCGTCCACGAACGCCTGACACTGTCGGCGCCAGAAGTGCACTTTTCGTACGCGCTGGCCGACGGCTCCCGTGTTTTGCGCCCCAGCCCGCTGGTTGCCGGCATTCCCCACGCCGACCCGACGCCGACGGCAACCGCCACGCTCGCCCGGCAACTGGCCGGCGATGCAGGGACGGCCATCGAACTGATCACCGATGCCCTGGCGCCGCCGGTCACCGAAGGCGAAAAGGTTGCTGGCGGTAGCTGGCTGTTGCGCGCCCAGGCGATCTGCCCGGCCTGGGCCTATTTTCAGTACAGGCTGGGCGGCGAAGCGATGGACGATGCGGTCGAGGGCCTCGACCCTGCCGCCCGCGGCACGCTGGTGCATGAGGCGCTGGAAGCCTTTTGGACGGCTCTGCGCACATCGACGGCGCTCGCCGCGCTGGACCCGACTGGCCGCCGGCAACGCATCGCCGAGGCCAGCGCTGCTGCGCTGGACAACTTCGAGCGGGAGCGCCGCATCACGCTGCCGACGCGCTTCCGGCAACTCGAAGCAGCCCGTCTGGGCAGGCTGCTCGACCTCTGGCTGGAGGTCGAAGCCAAGCGCGGCCAGGCCTTCGAGGTGATCGCCTGCGAACAGGCGGCGGAAGTCGAGATCGAGGAAATCAAGGTCAAAATGATCGTCGACCGCATCGACCGCCTGGATGACGGCCGGCAGATCATCATCGACTACAAGACCGGCGCCGCCATCGACATCAAGAACTGGGCCGAGCCGCGCATCACCGAGCCGCAACTGCCGATCTACGCCGCGCTGGTCAACGACGAGGTCGCTGCCGTCGTCTTCGCCAAGGTGTTGCTCGACAAGCCCGGATTCGCCGGGGTGGCCGATGAAAAGGACATCCTGCCGGGCATCCAGAGCATCGGCGACGACAAACAGAAAATCTTCGACCCCGCCGAATTCCCCGACTGGATCGCCGTCGTCACCCACTGGCGCGAACGCCTGCACGCGGTGGCCAAGGAGGTGAGCCAAGGGCAGGCAGGCGTCGTCTTCGCCGACGAAAGCGCGCTGCAGTATTGCGAAGTGCTGCCGCTGCTGCGCCTGGCCGAACGCCGCCATCTGCTGGCGCGGATGTCGACATGACGCCAGCTGCCAACCGGCTCGAGGAAGACCGCCAGGCCCGCCAGCAGGCGCTGGAGATCGCCTCATTCATCGTCGAGGCACCAGCCGGAGCCGGCAAGACGGAACTGCTGACGCAGCGCTACCTGCGCCTGTTGGCCGTCGTCGAGCACCCCGAGGAAGTGCTGGCGCTGACCTTCACCAACAAGGCGGCGACCGAGATGCGCGACCGCATTCTCGGCAGCCTGGAGCGCGCGGCGCGCGGCGAGGTACCCGAGCAGCCGCACAAACGTCTGACCTGCGACCTGGCGAACGAGGTGCTGGCCCACGATGCCGCTCGCGGCTGGCAGTTGCTTGGTCACCCCGGCCGCCTGCGCATCACGACCATCGACGCGTTGTGCGCCAGCCTGGCCCGGCAAATGCCTTTCCTGAGCCGCTTCGGCAGCCAGCCGGGCGTCGCCGAAGATGCCGAGGCGCATTACGCGACAGCGGCGCGGCGAACGCTGGAAATGCTCGAAGCCGAGACGCCGGACGCCGACATCGTCGCCGCGGCACTGGCCTTCATGGACAACAATGCCTGCCGCCTGGAAAACCTGCTGGTCGCCATGCTCGGGCGGCGCGACCAGTGGCTGCAGCACACCTCGCGCATCGAGAGCGGGGCGATGAAAGGGGAGGTCGAGGCAGGATTCGCGGCGCTGATCGAGCGCGACCTGGGCGCCGCCGAAAGCTTGCTCGATACCCGTCTGCAATCCTTATTGATGCCACTGGCGCGCTTTGCCGCCGCCAACGTACCCGACGTGCTGGATTCCATTTTCGACTGGAATTCACCGTTGACCGCAACCATCGCCGATCTTGGTAAATGGCAAGCCGTGGCGAACCTGCTGCTGACCAGGGACGGCACGCTGCGCAGGCAACTCAACAAGAACATCGGTTTTCCAGCGGGCAAGGAGTTCGCCGGGCAGAAGGCAGCGATGGGCGCCTTGCTTGATGAATTGCGCGGCGTGGCCGGACTGGAAGACGCGCTGGCAGTTCTCGCCCGACTGCCGCGACCCGAGCTGAGCGACGCCGAATGGGCCACCGTCGAATGCTTCTCGCGCTTGTTGCGGTTGGCCGCCGGGCAATTGTGGCTGGCCTTCCAGGAAGCCGGCGAGGTCGATTTCATCGAGATAGCCGCCCGCGCCCGGCTGGCGTTGGGCGACGACGAGGCGCCGACCGACCTCGCGCAGGCGCTCGACTACCGCATTCGCCATCTGCTGGTCGACGAATTCCAGGACACCAGCCCGAGCCAGGTCGAGCTGATCGAAATGCTGACGCGTGGCTGGACGCCCGACGACGGGCGCACGCTGTTCGTGGTCGGCGACCCGATGCAGTCGATCTACCGCTTCCGCAAGGCCGATGTCGGCCTCTTCCTGCGCGTCCGCGGGCGCGGCATCGGCGACATCCGGCTCGGTCATTTGCGCCTGTTCCGCAACAATCGCTCTTATCCAGGCATCGTCGATTGGGTCAATGCGGCTTTCCCGAGCATCTTTCCGGCCGCCGACAGCCCGGAGGCCGGTGCCGTGCGCTACGCCGAATCGGCCGTCACCCGCCCAGCG
>JAEUOH010000019.1 GCA_016790845.1 Dechloromonas sp. | reverse complement strand
GGGCCGGCGTCATCTCGACCTCGGGCGCGCTCGGCATCCTGATTCCGCCGTCCATCGTCATGGTCATGTACTCGGTGGCGACCAATACCTCGGTCGGCGCGCTGTTCATGGCCGGCGTCATCCCCGGCCTGGCGCTGGCTGGCGTCCTCGGTGGCGTGACCTGGTATCGCGCGAAGAAATTCAACTACCCGCGCCAGCCGAAGGCGACCTGGGGCGAGCGCTGGAAGGCTTTCCGCGCTTCAGTCTGGGGCCTGCTGCTGATCGTCGTGGTGATGGGCGGTATCTACACCGGCATTTTCACGCCGACCGAAGCGGCTGCCATGTCCGCCGTCTATGCCTTCATCTGCGCCGTGTTCATCTACAAGGACCTGGGCTTGAAGGACGTGCCGAAGGTGCTGCTCAATTCGGCCAACATGTCGGCGATGCTGCTCTACATCATCACCAACGCCGTGTTGTTCTCGTTCATCATGACCAACGAGAACATCCCGCAGGCACTCGCCGACTGGATGCTGGGCAACGGGCTCGGGATGATCACGTTCCTCCTGGCGGTCAACGTGATCCTCCTGCTCGCCGGCAACTTCATGGAGCCCTCGTCGATCGTCCTGATCTTCGCGCCCATCCTGTTTCCGGTGGCGGTGGCGCTGGGCATCCATCCGGTGCATTTCGGCATCCTGATGGTGGTGAACATGGAAGTCGGCATGTGCCACCCGCCGGTCGGACTCAACCTTTACGTGGCGTCGGGCATCACCAAGATGGGGATCACCGAGCTGACCGTCGCGGTCTGGCCGTGGCTACTGTCGATGCTCGGCTTCCTGGTCGTCGTCACCTACTGGCCTGGCCTGTCGCTCTGGCTGCCGCGGCAACTCGGCATGCTCTGATCCGTTTCAGCAGCAAAGAGCCGCGTACCGGGCAACCGGACGCGGCTTTTTTTTGCCTGTTGCGGTCGACGATAAAAAGAGGGCGAAATCCGGAATTTGTTGACCCTGGTCAAAATGCCGTCAGATTCAAGGATCAGAATCCTTCGGTTAAGGCGGGTCGTGCATGAGCGCGATCCGTGAAAATAAGATTGCTCAGGGGAAACAAATGAGTTCGCGTCAAGCCATACCGGCACTCACGCTTGCTGCTATTGGCGTCGTTTTCGGCGATATCGGCACCAGCCCACTCTACGCGCTGAAGGAAATATTCAACGGCCATCATCCGATTCCGGTCACGCCGGAAAACATACTCGGCGTTCTTTCGCTCGTTTTCTGGGCGATCATGGTGCTGGTCACACTCAAGTACGTGTTGATCATCATGCGCGCCGACAATCGCGGCGAGGGCGGTTCGCTGGCGCTGCTGTCGCTGGTCACCGAGCGCGCGCGCAATCCGCGGCTGACCTGGATCATCTCGCTGCTGGGCATCTTCGCCGCCGCACTGTTCTACGGCGACAGCATGATCACACCGGCAATCTCGGTGCTCTCGGCGGTCGAGGGGTTGCAGATCGTGGCGCCGGATCTCGAACGCTACGTGATCCCATTGACCCTGATCATTCTGACGCTCCTTTTCTTCATCCAGCGTCACGGTACCGGTGCGGTCGGCAAGCTGTTCGGGCCGGTCATGGTCGGCTGGTTCGGCGTCCTCGCCGTCCTCGGCGTTGCCGAGATCATCCACAACCCGGCGGTGTTGGCGGCGCTCAACCCGGCCTACGCCGTTGCCTTCGTCGTCAATCAGCCCGGACTCGCTTTCCTCGCGCTCGGCTCCGTCGTGCTCGCCGTCACTGGCGGCGAGGCGCTGTACACCGACATGGGCCACTTCGGCCGCTTTCCGATCCGCCTCGCCTGGTTCGGCTTCGTGATGCCGGCGCTGGTTCTCAACTACTTCGGCCAGGGTGCGTTGCTGCTAGCCGAGCCGGATGCCATCGAAAGCCCCTTCTACCACCTCGCGCCGGACTGGGCGCTGGTGCCGATGGTCGTCCTCGCCACGCTGGCCACCGTCATCGCGTCGCAGGCAGTCATCTCCGGCGCATTCTCGGTTGCTCGCCAGTCGGTGCAGATGGGCCTGCTGCCGCGCATGCAGATCGTTCACACCTCCGGCCACGAGGAGGGACAGATCTACGTGCCCTTCACCAACTGGACGCTCTACCTCGCCGTCGTAGGGCTCGTCGTCGGCTTCAAGAATTCCTCCAATCTGGCCGCAGCCTACGGCATCGCGGTGACCACGACCATGCTGATCGACACCATCCTGGTCGGCTTCGTGATGGTCCTGATCTGGCGCTGGAACAAGTTGCTTGCCGTCGCAGCCGCAGGCGCCTTCCTCGTCGTTGACATCGCCTTCTTCGCCGCCAACATCGTCAAAATCCCGGAGGGTGGCTGGTTCCCGCTTGCCATGGGGCTGGTCTCCTTTACCACGCTGACCACCTGGCGGCGCGGGCGGATGCTGCTGGCCGAGGAAATGGCCAAGCAGAGCATCCCGATCGGCGACTTCATCCGCGCTCTCGGCGGTGTCCATCGCGTCTTTGGCACCGCGGTGTTCATGACCGGATCCAAGGAGGGGGTGCCACCAGCCTTGCTGCATAACCTCAAGCACAACCAGGTGTTGCATGAGAGAGTCGTCCTGTTGACCGTGCAGACCGCCAGCGCACCCTATGTCAACGACATGGACCGCATCTATGTCCACCGACTCGACGAAGGTTTCCTGCGCATCGTTGTCCGCTATGGCTTCATGGAGGATCCGGACGTCCCGGGGGCCCTGTCGATGTGTACCGGGTTCGGCGAGCGCTTCGATATGATGGATACGACCTTCTACGTTTCGCGCGAGACTGTCGTCCCGACCCTGTCGCACAAGCGCATTGCGTTCTGGCGAGCCCGCTTCTTCGCCATCATGTCGAAGAATGCCACTAGCGCGACCGATTTCTTCAAGATTCCGACCAACCGCGTGGTCGAACTGGGAACGCAGCTGGTGCTCTAGCCGCCGGTCGCGGTCGAC
>JAEUOH010000015.1 GCA_016790845.1 Dechloromonas sp. | reverse complement strand
CAAGGAAAACGAGCCGTTCGAGGTGGCCATTCGCCGCTTCAAGCGCACTGTCGAGAAGACGGGCCTCCTGACCGAGCTGCGCGCCCGTGAGTTTTACGAAAAGCCCACCGCCGAGCGCAAGCGCAAGGCTGCCGCTGCCGTTAAACGTCAACACAAGCGCCTCCGTAGCCTGACCCTGCCGCCGAAACTGTACTGATCGAGTACATTTCGCCGCACAAAAGAGCCGCCCGCCTCAACAGCCGGCGGCTTTTTTCTTTGAATTTCCGAAAAGAACGAGCATGAGCCTCAAAGCACGCATCACCGACGACATGAAAACGGCCATGAAGGCCAAGGAATCGGCAAAGCTGGCCGCCATCCGCCTGCTGCTCGCCGCCATCAAGCAGAAGGAAGTCGACGAGCGCACCGAACTCGACGATACCGCCGTCGTCGCCGTCATCGAAAAGCTGACCAAGCAGCGCAAGGACAGCGTCACCCAGTACGAAGCCGCCGGCCGCCAGGAACTGGCCGATGCCGAGAAATTCGAAATCGCCGTGCTCGCGGCCTACCTGCCGGAGAAGATGAGCACCGTGGAAACCGCCGCCGCCGTCGCCGCTGCTGTCGCCGAAACCGGTGCCAAGGGGCCGGCCGACATGGGCAAGCTGATGGGCGTGCTCAAGCCCCGCCTCGCCGGCAAGGCCGACATGGCCGAAGTCTCGAAGCTGGTCAAGGCGGCGCTTGCCGGCTGATCCGCTGCGATGATCCCGGACAGTTTCATCCAGGATCTGCTGGCCCGGGTCGACATCGTTGACCTGGTGGATAGCTACGTACCGCTCAAGAAAGCCGGTGCCAATTACGCCGCCTGCTGCCCCTTTCACAACGAAAAATCGCCGTCCTTCACGGTCAGCCCGACCAAGCAGTTCTACCACTGCTTCGGCTGCGGCGCGCATGGCACGGCGATCAGCTTCGTCATGGAATACCAGGGCCTCGGCTTCGTCGACGCGGTCAAGGAACTGGCCCAACGTGCCGGCATGCAGGTGCCGGAAAGCGACCGGCGTGGTTTCCACGACGAAAAACCGGGCCAGACGCGCACGCTGATCGACGTCATGGCGCGCGCCGCGCAGTATTACAAGGATCAACTGAAACGCTCGCCGCGCGCCATCGAATATTGCAAGAAACGCGGGTTAACCGGAGAAGTCGCCGCCCGCTTCGGCATGGGCTACGCACCGGATGGTTGGCAAAACCTTCAGGAGGTTTTCTCGGACTACAACGCCGACGAACTGAAAATTGCGGGCCTGGTCATCGAAAACGAGGCGGGCCGCCGCTACGACCGTTTCCGCGACCGCCTGATGATCCCGATCATCAACCAGAAGGGCGAAATCATCGCCTTTGGCGGGCGCATCATCGACCAGGGCGAGCCGAAATACCTGAATTCGCCGGAAACACCGCTGTTCGAAAAGGGCCGCGAACTGTTCGGCCTGCCGCAAGCGCGGCAGGCACTACGTGAAACCGATACCGCCATCGTCACCGAAGGCTACATGGACGTCATCGCACTGGCCCAGAACGGCGTTGGCAACGCGGTGGCGACGCTCGGCACGGCGACCACGGCGACGCACGTGACCAAGCTCTTGCGCCAGGTCGACCGCATCGTCTTCTGCTTCGACGGCGACAACGCCGGCCGCAAGGCCGCCTGGCGCGCCCTGGAAAACTCGCTGGAAGCACTGGCCGACAACAAGCGCCTTGGCTTCATTTTTCTGCCCCAGGAACACGACCCCGACAGCTACATCCGCGAATTCGGGAAGGAGCAGTTCGACCGGCAAGTCGCCCAGGCCATGCCGCTCTCCGACTTTCTGCTGCGCGAGCTGGCCCAGCGCTGCGACCTGACCAGTTCGGAAGGCAAGGCGCAACTGATCTACGAAGCCAAACCACTGCTGCTCAAGCTGCCGACGCCGCTGCTGCGCCTGCAACTGGTCAAGCGCCTGGCCGAAGCGAGCGGCTTCGCCCAGCAGGAAGTCGAGCGCCTGTGCGACCTGCGCTCCTACACGCCGGCTGCGCCGCCCAAGGCGACACGCAGCGCGCCGTCCCTGACTCGCAACCTGCTGCGCATCGTGTTGCAAAAACCGGCGCTGGCTCGGCTGCTGCCGCTCGACCTGCTGCCGGACACTGCAGAACGCCCGGCACTCGTGCTGCTCAACAAGTTGGTCAGCGCCCAACCGGACGTTCCCAGCTACGCCTATCTCCGCGAACAGATTCGCGGCTTGCCGGAGGCATCGCTGGTTGAACGCTTCGCATCGGAACTTCTGGATCGCCCATTTGACGAAGCTGAAGCGGAGGCGGAATTCGTTGCGACGCTGGAAAGACTCCGCGAAGGCGACCAGAAGCGCGCCTTCGCGGAATTGCAGATTCGCGTCCAAAAACTCGGCGTGGCCGGACTGACGGCGGAAGAAAAACAGTCCTACATCCGGATACTGACCGAGCGCTCAAATCGCAGCTAAGTTGTGGTAAAATTTCTGGTTTTCTCCAATTATATGGATCGTGGTCATGGCTAAGGCAAAAGACACCGCTAAGGAAGCTCCGAAGGCTCGCACCAGCAAAGCCAAGGAGAAGGCCGCCGAAAGAGCCCTGCTCGAAGGCGCGCTGACCGAAGCGCCGGCACCGCTGGACGCGGAGGCCCGCAAGACGCGTCTCAAGAACCTGATCAAGCTCGGCAAGGAACGCGGCTACCTGACCTACGCCGAAATCAACGACCACCTGCCGGACGACGTGGTCGACGCGGAAAGTATCGAAACGATCATTTCCACGTTCAGCGACATGAGCATCCAGGTTTTCGATGAAGCCCCGGCTGCCGAAGATCTGCTGATGTCCGACACCGCCGCCGCCGCAACTGACGACGAGGAAGTCGAAGAGCAGGCCGAGCAGGCACTGTCCACGGTCGACTCCGAGTTTGGTCGCACGACCGACCCGGTGCGCATGTACATGCGTGAAATGGGCTCGGTCGAACTGCTGACCCGCGAGGGCGAAATCGAAATCGCCAAGCGCATCGAGGACGGCCTCAAGCACATGGTGCAGGCCATTTCCGCCTGCCCGACGACAATTGCCGACATCGTCGACATGGCCGCCAAGGTCGAAGCCGACGAGATGCGCATCGACGAACTGGTCGATGGCCTGATCGACCCCAACGCCGTCGAGGCCCTGCCGGCCGCCGACCTCCCAGAAGAAACCGAGGAGGACGATGACGAAGGCGATGGCGGCGACGAGGATGGCGGCGCCGGCGCAGTTTCAGCGTCCCTGCTGCAACTCAAGACCGATGCTCTGGAACGCTTCGCGACCATCAAGGCGCTACACGTCAAGATGCAAAAGGCTTTGGCCAGCAAGGGTTCGCAGGACAAGACCTACTTGAAGCTGCGTCAGCAGATCACCGATGAACTGATGAACATCCGCTTCACTTCGCGTTCGATCGAGCGCCTGTGTGACAGCGTGCGCGGCATGGTAGAAATGGTTCGCAAATCGGAGCGCAAAATCCAGCAGATTTGCGTCGACAAGGTGAAAATGCCGCGTCCGCACTTCATCCAGGCCTTCCCGGGCAATGAAGTCAACCTCGACTGGATCGACGGTGAAATCACTGCGGCCCCCAAGACCTACGTCGCCATCCTGACGCGCAATGCGCCGGCCATCAAGGAAGAACAGAAAAAGCTGCTCGCCCTGCAAGACCACATCGGCATCCCGTTGAAAGACCTCAAGGACATCAACAAGCAGATGTCTACCGGCGAAGCCAAGGCCCGTCGTGCCAAGCGCGAAATGACCGAAGCCAACCTGCGCCTCGTGATCTCGATCGCCAAGAAATACACCAACCGTGGCCTGCAGTTCCTCGATCTGATCCAGGAAGGCAACATTGGCCTGATGAAGGCAGTGGACAAGTTCGAATACCGTCGCGGCTACAAGTTCTCGACCTACGCCACGTGGTGGATCCGTCAGGCCATCACCCGCTCCATCGCCGATCAGGCGCGCACCATCCGCATCCCGGTGCACATGATCGAGACGATCAACAAGATGAACCGCATCAGCCGCCAGATCCTCCAGGAAACCGGCGCCGAACCCGATCCGGCGACGCTGGCCAAGAAGATGGAAATGCCGGAGGAAAAAATCCGCAAGATCATGAAGATTTCCAAGGAGCCAATCTCCATGGAAACACCGATCGGCGACGACGACGATTCCCACCTGGGCGATTTCATCGAGGACCAGGCAACCCTGGCCCCGGCCGATGCGGCGATGTACTCCAGTCTGCGCGGCGTTACCAAGGAAATTCTGGATACGCTGACAACGCGGGAAGCCAAGGTTCTGCGCATGCGCTTCGGCATCGAAATGAATACCGATCACACGCTCGAAGAAGTCGGTAAGCAATTCGACGTCACCCGCGAGCGTATCCGCCAGATAGAAGCCAAGGCCCTGCGCAAGCTGCGTCACCCCAGCCGGTCCGACAAACTGCGCAGTTTCCTGGATACCAACGGGTCGTAACGAGTTCGGGCCTGTAGCTCAGTTGGTCAGAGCAGAGGACTCATAAT
>JAEUOH010000010.1 GCA_016790845.1 Dechloromonas sp. | reverse complement strand
CGCCGTTTGCGTCGGCGGGGGTTTGAGAAATTCTGTGCTTTTTGCTGCTTACCCGATCCGCGACGCGTGCGTAACGACGTCTACGACAATGACACGTACGACGACCGGTTTGGCGGCAATGGCAGCAGCGCGGCAGGGTCGGAGGGCGTTCATCGGGATGGGCAGGGCGAAAAAAATTGACGAGGACGAACTATCGCCGAGAAGGTCAAGAAAATCAACCCCTTGATAGTCATGGGTATTTTGCTTGCCGCCTTACTGCGGTTCGAGCCGGACGATGCGCCCTTGCGCGCTGTCGATCAGCAGGTAGAGCAGGCCGTCGGGGCCCTGGCGTACGTCACGGATGCGACCGAGCGCGCCTTCGAGCAGGCGTTCCTGATGGACGATGCGTTCGCCGTCGAGTTGCAGGCGCACCAGCATCTGGCCGGCGAGCGCGCCGACGAACAGGTTGCCGCGCCAGCCGGGAAAGCGTTCGCCGGTGTAGAAAGCCATGCCCGAGGGGGCGATCGATGGCGCCCAATACAGCAGCGGCTGCGCCATGCCGGGCTTGGATGTGCCTTCGCCGATCTTCGTGCCGGTGCCGTAGTTGCGGCCGTAGGTGATGACCGGCCAGCCATAATTGACCCCAGCGCGGATGATGTTGATCTCGTCGCCGCCCTGCGGGCCGTGTTCGTGCGCCCAGATTTCGCCGGTCTGCGGATGCAGCGCGGCGCCCTGCATGTTGCGGTTGCCGAGAGTGAATTTTTCCGGCCTGGCGCCCGGCTTGTTGACGAAGGGATTGTCGGCCGGCACACGGCCATCGTCATGCAGGCGGATCACCGAGCCGGCGTGGTCATCCAGGCGCTGGGCGCGCTCCATCTCGCCCCGGTCACCGAGCGTGATGTAAAGATGGCCTTTGCGGTCGAAGACGAGGCGGGAGCCGAAATGATGACTGGTCTTCGATTTGGGCTGCATGCGGAAGATGACCTGGACGTCGCGCAGCGCATGGCCGTCGAGCCGGCCGCGCAGGACTTCGGTGCCGTAGCCGCCCGGGCCTTCGGCGGCATAGGAAAGATAAACCAGCGTGTTCCTTGCGAAATTCGGGTGCAGTGCAACATCGAGCAGCCC
>JAEUOH010000286.1 GCA_016790845.1 Dechloromonas sp. | reverse complement strand
GCAACCGCACCAGCCCCGCCGACGGCCGCGGTGGCGACGATCAAACGCCGTCTTCCGCAGTCCATTTTTCCTTGATTGCTCATAACGCAGACCCCTAAAGGAATTGGATGGGATTAAATAAACGCTGGATTATACGACAACGGAACCCCTGATAGAAGACATTGTCACCCGCCACACGCCCGGCGCTCCCGCAAGGCCTGTGCCAGCGTGCCACTATCGACATACTCTAGTTCGCCACCCACAGGCACACCCCGCGCGATCCGCGTAACGCTGATCCCCTTGAGGTTCAACATCGCTGTAATGTAATGCGCAGTGGCCTCGCCCTCGTTCGTGAAATTGGTGGCCAGGATCACTTCGCGCACCAAACCGTCCTGAACACGCGCCATCAATTGCTCCAGACCGAGTTCCCGCGCCCCAATGCCATCAAGCGGCGAGATACGACCCATCAGCACGTAGTAGAGCCCCTGATAAGCGTGTGTCTGCTCCATCATGTTCAAATCGACGGGCGTTTCGACGACACAGAGCACAGATTTGTCGCGACGCGGAGAGGCACAACGCTCGCAGATATCCTCTTCCGCGAAAGTATTGCAGCGCTTGCAGTGGCGAACCGATCTCAGTGCTCCCAAGACGGCATCACCGAGTTGCTGCGCTCCTTTCCGATCATGCTGAAGCAGATGATAGGCCATCCGTTGCGCAGACTTTGGCCCGACCCCGGGCAAACAGCGCAACGCATCGATCAAGGCCTGGAGACCCGATGGGTTCACTAGCTCAGAACGGCAGCTTGAAGCCTGGCGGCAAATTCATACCTGCCGTAAATCCAGACATTTTTTCCTTGCTCAATTCCTCGCCCCGGCGTACTGCATCATTTACCGCTGCAGCGACAAGATCCTCAAGCATTTCACGGTCATCCAGAACCGACGGATCAATGCTCACACGACGCACATCGTGCGCACAGGTCATTACGATCTTGACCATGCCCGCACCGGACTGCCCTTCGACTTCCGTCTGCGCCAGTTGCTCCTGAACCTTCTTCATGTTGTCCTGCATCGCCTGAGCCTGCTTCATCAGGCCAGCCAAGCCACCTTTCATCATGTGTGTTTCTCCGCTATACGATGGGTTTGATGGAAGACTCGACAAGTGACGCGTCACAAGTCTCGATGACCTCGCGCACGAACGAATCCCTTTCAATAGATGCCATTGCCTGCTCCTGTCGCTGAAGGCGTTCACGACCAACAGTCGCGGCCGGCGTTTCCGACTCCGTTTGCGCCAGCTCGAAACGCAGAGTGATAGCGCGCCCGAGATAGTCGCTCAACGCCTGACGCAATTTATCCGGCGCCGGTTTCATCTGCAAATGACCATGCGCTGGCGATATGCGCAGCACGCACTCGAACTCGCTCAGTTCTCTGAGTTCGCAATGCTGTGCAAGCTCCCTTGCCAAGCCGTTTATCTGAAGATCCGCTACCATTTGACGCCACCTGGCACCCTCGGGTTCTGCCGAACGCTCGATCTGAATTGCAACCCCAGGTTTTGCGGTAAGCTCATCCGGCAGTTTTGCCACGGCCTTGGGAGGCTGGGTTCGAGCACTTCGGCGAACAGCTGATTCAACTGATGAAACCACATCGGCCACTGATTCCGGCCGGAAAGCATGCATGCGCATCATGGTCATCAAGAAACCACTATACTCATCGGGTGCCAGCGCTAGCTCTACTCTGCCTTGAATGGCTACTTGGTAGGCTAACTGAACAAATTCTGGAGATAGCTGACCCGCCAGAGCGAGAAGGCGCACTCGATCAGGATCCTCTTCATCAATTGAACCCGGAGCCAACTGCTCCACCTGCAGCCTCGTCAATAGTGCTGCCAACTCCTGAAGCGCCGCTGCGAAGGAAAGGCTGCGCACGGCCATCTCTGTGGCGATGCCAAACAACTTGCTGGCGTCGCCACACTGTACGGACTCAAGTATCGAATAAAGATAATCAAGATCCACCGTTCCGAGCATGGCGCGAACCTGGGACTCTTCAATTTCCCCAGCGCCATGTGCAATCGCCTGATCAAGAAGCGACAATGCGTCACGCATGCTTCCGGCGGCTGATCGCGCAATCAAGCCAAGGGCCGGCAACTCAAATTTGACCCCCTCAGCCTGAAGGACATGGGCAAGATGATTTGCAATCGCTAGCGGAGGCATTTGCTTCAGATTAAACAGCAGACAGCGGGACAAAACCGTGACCGGGATTTTCTGCGGATCCGTAGTTGCCAGAATAAACTTGACATGATCGGGCGGCTCCTCAAGGGTCTTAAGCATCGCATTGAAGGCCGAATTGGAAAGCATGTGCACTTCGTCGATGACATAGACTTTGTAACGTCCGCGGGTGGGTGCGTAAACGGCATTCTCAAGCAACTGCCGCATTTCATCGACACGGGTATTGGTCGCCGCGTCAACCTCGAGGAGATCCACGAAACGACCGCTGTCAATTTCCAAGCAAGAAGAGCAGGTACCGCACGGTGTCGCTGTTACGCCCGTTTCGCAATTGAGCGATTTGGCAAGAATTCTGGCAATAGTAGTCTTGCCGACACCGCGTGTTCCGGTGAACAGATACGCATGATGCAGACGTTGGCTCGATAGCGCATGGGTCAATGCTCGAACCACATGCTCCTGCCCTACAAGACTATTGAAATTTCGCGGCCGCCACTTGCGCGCGAGAACCTGATAACTCATGCGCCCCACACCGGATGAGAAATGAAAGTGGCGAGCCTAACCCCCGGCACTTGCGGTAAACGGCTGTGGCTGCTTCCTTCCGGACCTGACCAGATTCACCATCCCACAATGCGGGGAGACCCGCCGAGTGCAATTCTAACATGCCGACGAAACCAACTAATGTCGGGGTCCCGCATTTTTCTCTTGCATGAAAGCAAAAACCCCTGAGCTGTGTAAGCTGAGGGGTTTTTGGTGTAATGGGAGCCTGGCGATGACCTACTTTCTCACACGTGATGTGCAATATCATCGGCGCGGTTTCGTTTCACGGTCCTGTTCGG
>JAEUOH010000259.1 GCA_016790845.1 Dechloromonas sp. | reverse complement strand
GATGGCGCTTGAATGCCAGATCGATCCGGAAAAATTCTTCGCCTGGTGTGCAGCCAACAATCAGGAAAACAATTCGACCTCGCGGGGCGAGTTCGTCTCGGAAGTGTTGAGCGCGGCGCACAACGACCCGGCCTGAACCTGGCCGCTTGTCGGACAGCCGACAAAGCGGCTTCTCGTCGGCCGGGCGTAGCGATCAGACCAGCGCAATTTAACAATGCGCTTTCCCGGCATTGCTAGAATGTCGGGATACTTTTCCCGCTGGAGTCAGCCGCCATGTCCGAACCCCTCTACCTCGCCAAGTCCGAAGACGGCTACCCGGCCCTGCTGCCGCAGATGGCCAACCGCCACGGCCTGATCACCGGCGCCACCGGTACCGGCAAGACGGTGACCCTGCAGTCGATCGCCGAACGCCTGTCGTATGCCGGCGTGCCGGTCTTCATGGCCGACGTCAAGGGCGATCTTTCCGGCATGGGGGCGGCCGGCGTCGTCACGCCTAAGCTGGAAGCGCGGTTGAAAGACTTGGGCCTCGAAGGCTTCGCGCCCTACGCCAACCCGGTCGCTTTCTGGGATGTCTTTGGCCAGGGCGGCGTGCCGGTGCGCGCCACCATTTCCGACATGGGGCCGCTGCTCCTCGCCCGCCTGCTCAACCTGAATGACACGCAAACCGGTGTCCTGCAACTGGTGTTCAAGATTGCCGACGACCACGGCTTGCTGTTGCTCGACCTGAAAGACCTGCGTGCCAGCATCCAGTACGTCGGCGAGAACGCCAAGGACTTCACGACCGAGTACGGCAACGTCTCGACCGCCTCCATCGGTGCCATCCAGCGCGGCCTGCTGACGCTGGAGCAACAAGGCGGCGACCAGTTCTTCGGCGAGCCGATGCTCGATATCAACGACCTGATGAAGGTCGACGAAAACGGGCGCGGCGTCATCAACATCCTTTCCGCCGAAAAGCTGGTGCAGGCGCCGGCGCTCTACTCCACCTTCCTGCTCTGGATGCTTTCCGAACTGTTCGAGCAACTGCCGGAAGCCGGTGACCTAGACAAGCCCAAGCTGGTTTTCTTCTTCGACGAGGCTCATCTGTTGTTCAGCGACGCCCCGGCGGCGCTCACCGACAAGGTCGAGCAGGTCGTCCGCCTGATCCGTTCCAAGGGCGTCGGCGTCTATTTCGTCACCCAGAACCCGCTCGACGTGCCGGAAAAAATTCTCGGCCAGCTCGGCAACCGCGTCCAGCATGCCCTGCGCGCCTTCACGCCGCGTGACCAGAAGGCCGTGCAGGCGGCGGCGCAGACCATGCGCGCCAACCCGAAGTTCGATGCCGCCGCCGTCATCACAGAGCTCGGCGTCGGTGAGGCACTGGTCTCCTTCCTCGACGAAAAGGGGCGCCCAACCGTCGTCGAGCGCAGCACCATCTTCCCGCCCGCTTCCCGCCTCGGCCCATTGACCGCCGCCGAGCGCAAGGCCCTGATCGATGCCTCGCCCATGCTTGCCACTTACGGCCAGAGCGTCGACCGCGAATCGGCATTCGAGGTGCTACGCGGCAAGCCGGCCGCCACCCAGGCGGCG
>JAEUOH010000148.1 GCA_016790845.1 Dechloromonas sp. | reverse complement strand
GCCCCAGTCGTAGCCGCCGATGGCCGTCAGCACGCCGCGCAACAAATTGTCGGCGAGCCCTTCCATCGGGGCGAGAAGAATGCGGGACATGGGAATTCCGGGACGGCAGCTGAACAGCCGCGCATTATAATCCGCGCCATGTCCACGCCCCAGCCGAACAACCCGCTCCACGGCATCACGCTGGAGAAGATCCTGACCGAATTGCAAGCCCACTATGGCTGGGAGGAACTCGGGCGGCAGATCGACATCCGCTGCTTTACCCACGACCCAAGCATCGCCTCCAGTCTGAAATTCCTGCGCCGCACGCCGTGGGCGCGCGAGCGGGTGGAGTCGCTTTACGTTTACATGGTGCGCCGCAACAACGGCAGCCCGCTCTAAGCCGCCAAACCTGCAAATACCCGTAGGTGCGCGACCTGTAGCTGGCTATCATGCGCGTCTTCCCTGAAAGCTCCGCCCATGATCATCCTCAAGAATGTCACCCTCCGTCGCAGCTCGAAAGTGCTGCTCGACAAGGCTTCGGTCACCATCAATCCCGGCGAGAAGGTCGGCCTGGTCGGCCGTAACGGCGCCGGCAAATCGACGCTGTTTGCGTTGCTCAACGGCACGCTGCACGAGGATGGCGGCGATTATTCGATCCCGAAAAACTGGCATATGGGCCAGGTGGCGCAGGACATGCCGGAAACCGAGCAGTCGGCCACCGATTTCGTCATCGACGGCGACACCAAGCTGCTCGCCGCCCGCAACGAGGTGCACGACGCCGAAGCCAGCGACGACGGCATGCGCATGGCCGAGGCCTACATGGCGCTCAACGATGCCGGCGAGCACGACGCCGAAGCCCGCGCCCAGTCGCTGATCCTCGGCCTCGGCTTCAAAGTCAGCGAGCTTCACAACCCGGTGAACAGCTTCTCCGGCGGCTGGCGCATGCGCCTGCAACTGGCGCGCGCCCTGATGTGCCCGTCCGACATCCTGCTCCTCGACGAACCGACCAATCACCTGGACTTGGACGCCTTGGTCTGGCTCGAAGCCTGGCTCAAGCGCTACCAAGGCACGCTGGTCATGATCAGCCACGACCGCGAATTCCTCGACGCCATCACCGGCGTCACGCTGCACATCGACAATGCCAAGCTGGTGCGCTACGGCGGCAACTACAGCAAATTCGAGGACATGCGCGCCGAGCAGATCGTCTTGCAGCAGGCTACTGCCGCCCGCCAGGCCGAGAAGATCGCCCACCTGCAATCCTTCATCAACCGCTTCAAGGCCAAGGCCAGCAAGGCCAAGCAGGCGCAGAGCCGGGTCAAGGCGCTCGACCGCATGGAGAAGATCGCGCCGGTGCTGGCCGAAGCCGAATTCACTTTCGAATTCCAGGAACCGCAGAATCTGCCCAACCCGATGCTGTCGATGGTCGATACCACCATCGGCTATCCGCCGCCCGAAGACGCGCCGGCTGGCACGCCGCCGACCGTCATCGTCCGTGGCATCAACCGCTCGGTCATGGCCGGCCAGCGCATCGGCATCCTCGGCGCCAACGGTCAGGGCAAGTCCACGCTCGTCAAGACCATCGCCAGCGACCTCAAGGCAATTGCCGGCGAAGTCACCGTCGGCAAGGGGCTGAATATCGGCTACTTCGCGCAGCAGGAACTCGACGTGCTGCGCCCGCAGGACACGCCGCTGGAACACATGATCCGCCTGGCCAAGGAAGCCATCGCCGCCGGGCGCAGCAATGTGCCGGGCCGCGAGCAGGAACTGCGCAACTTCCTCGGCACCTTCAATTTCGGCGGCGACATGGTCAAGCAGGCCGTCGGCACCATGAGCGGCGGCGAAAAGGCGCGTCTGGTGCTGTGCATGCTGGTCTGGCAACGCCCCAACCTGCTGCTCCTCGACGAACCGACCAACCACCTCGACCTCAGCACCCGCGAGGCGCTGGCCGTGGCGCTCAACGAATTTGAAGGCACCGTCATGCTGGTTAGCCATGACCGCGCCCTGCTGCGTTCGGTCTGCGACGAATTCTGGCTGGTCTCCAAGGGCGGCGTCGCACCGTTCGATGGCGATCTGGAAGACTACCAGCGCTACCTGCTCGACGAAGCCAAGCGCGTGCGTGAAGAGGCGGCTGCGGAACTCAAGCGCGCCGCCTGACCGAGCATGCTGCGCCTGGTTCTCGACACCAACGTCGTCCTCGACCTGTTTCACTGGGGCAACGTCGACGCAGTACCGATCATGGCGGCGCTGGAAGCCGGGCAAATCGAATGCCTTGCCGACCGGCGCACGCTGGACGAACTGCAGCGCGTACTGACCTACCCGCAGCTCAAATTGACGCCTGAAATGATTGTCGACCGCTACCAGCGCTATTCAAGCCTTGTGCAACTGGTCGACGAAGGCGAGGCACCGCCGCTGCCGCGCTGCAAGGATCGCGACGACCAGATGTTCCTCGAACTGGCTGCCCGCGCCAACGCCGATGTCCTGGTCACCAAGGACAAGGCCCTGCTCAAGCTGCGCGGACGGACGAAACTTGCTTTCCGGATTTTGAAGCCGGCGGCCGCTGCCACCATTTTTTCTTCCTGAATCCTTGTCTGGCAAGCAAATCGGATGCAATTCGTGAAATTGCTCACAGCCGCTTTCATCGATCCAGATAACAATCGAGCCATCTCAACCGACGGTTCAGGATCCGGTCATGGAAGAGCCAATCGAATACTTCATCGCACAGGCGCGGCGCATTTCGGAAACCTCCCCGAATACACGGATTCATGGCGTCCTGTTCAATACCGCCATCGGCGCCGTCGCTTCGGGCACTGTCTACGGTCACAAGACCGTACCGGATGGCCACCAGATTCGTACCAGCCAGATC
>JAEUOH010000239.1 GCA_016790845.1 Dechloromonas sp. | reverse complement strand
CAAGGTCAAACTGCGCGTTCTTTCCAGCTTCCAGGACGAAGGGGAAGGCACGCTGATCACTGTTGAGGAAGACAAGAACATGGAACAACCGATCATCTCCGGTATCGCCTTCAATCGCGACGAAGCCAAGCTGACCATGCTCGGCGTACCGGACAAGCCGGGCATCGCCTACCAGATCCTGGGCGCCATCGCCGACGCCAACATCGACGTCGACATGATCATCCAGAACGTCGGCCACGACGGCACCACCGACTTCTCCTTCACCGTCAATCGTGGCGAATTCGCCAAGGCCAAGGCCATCCTCGAAGACGTCAAGGTCAAGCTGGGTGCCCGCGAAGTCACCGGCGACAACAAGATCTGCAAGGTTTCCGCCGTCGGCGTCGGCATGCGCTCGCACCCGGGTGTCGCCAGCCAGATGTTCAAGGCGCTGGCCGACGAGGGGATCAATATCCAGATGATCTCCACTTCCGAGATCAAGATTTCCGTCGTTCTCGACGAAAAATACCTGGAACTGGCCGTCCGCGTCCTGCACCGCACCTTCGGTCTCGACCAGTAAGTTTGACCACAGGGCGCGGAGGCTATATCATCCGCGCCTTCGTTGAAGTCTGGATCCGGAGACGTGGCCGAGAGGTCGAAGGCACTCCCCTGCTAAGGGAGCATGCGGGCAAAACCTGCATCGAGGGTTCGAATCCCTCCGTCTCCGCCAGTAATAAAGGCAAAGCCCTGATTATTCAGGGCTTTTTCTTTTATTCTGTTTTTGAGTAACCATTTAAGTAACCATTTGGCTCAAGTGAACACGTCAAATTGCCAATAGTGGTATGTGTCACACCGACACATTTACAATTGCTATTACCGGCGGCCGCCTTTCCTCAATACCTCGCGCGACTCATGATCTTCAAGGCGCCCAATCATGGTTGATCTATACTGTACAAGGCGGTTGTTTCCAATGGGAATGGTTAGCGGCTGGCAGCAGTCCTATGATCCGGTTCGAATCCGGCGCCGCCTTGAATCTGCTGTCTGCTGCATCCTGAAAAAGGTTCAAATTGCGCCACTTTAACCGGACGCGGATCAGGGTGCGGCCAGATTTTCCGCGAACTGCAGTTCGATATCGATTGCCGCCGAGACCAACGAAAGACCGTCTTCCCGCGGTTCAATGGTACGGCCTTTGTAATCGATTCTGAGCACGGTTTTGCCGAAGCTCAGATCCCCCGAAAAAATTGCTTTCTTGAGGTCGGCTACAATCTGGTGGCCAACGTCGCCAGGGTTTTCCGCGTCGCATTGGCTATGTCATTCGAGCTGGTAGGTGGCCATGGTCACACACCGGGCGTCCTGGCCTGATACGCATGCATCTTCGTCATTGACCAGCACTGCGCACGGCAGTTGCGCTGGATCGAGCTTGCGGCGCCCACGGTAAACACGCTGGCCGATGTCGGTGGCGTAGCCATTGGCAACAGTGATCTGCTGCAGCCGGCTGTTGATCTCGAGGGCGATTCCTGATGCTTTGCTCATGTGCTTCTCCTATATTCTGGCGGTTTTAAGTGCTGCATCGAATGCTTTGTTGAATTCGATGGAAAAATGGCGATCAATGTTGTCCTTGCCTAGCTTGTTTAAATCGAAGCGTTGACCGTAGCTGGTACTCCTAATGGCGATCATCAGCGGCCGCACCGTCCGCCCTGAACGCACCCAAGCGCCCTTTGGTAGGTGGTTTTGGTTGCCTCCCACATAGCCATAGGTAATGCCGGTCTTTTTGTCCACCAATGGCTTCTTTGTTCCGCCGCTGCCATAGGACCAGAAAATCTTTCCAACCCGTGCCACATTCCGGCGCGATCGTCGGCTACCGGTCGGCGTGCTGTCAAAACCAGCGCGGCGAACTCCGATCTGGGAAAGAATCTGAGTCAACTGGCCGCGAGACATGTTTCCGTAACGATCGAGCTTCGCCCCTGCGCCAGGTACGATCATCTCTCCAGGTGATAGAAACCCTTGCTGCCGAAGTACCACTTCGATCTGCTTGCTTTCCCGGCCACCGCCGAAAAAATGTTGCCCAATGATTTGCGACATGGAACGCTGATTTTTACCCCCAAGCGCGCCCGTCTTGAGCCATACCACAGCTTCCAAATTGTCCTTTCGGGCAGGTTTTACGAAGATGGAGCGCATTACCATCGGCGTCGGACGGTCAAACTTGGCACTAAATTCATCGCGCAGGTTGGATTTGAGATGACCGGCCGTCCGGGTAAGCGCTACTGATGCGGCGAACTGAGCTTGCTTCCCTGTCTGATCGATGAATCTGACAGCATCTTTCAGCCCACGCGTATCAATCTTTATCATTTTTGTTGGCAACCTGCTGGTTGGCCAAAAATTCGGCGATCGTCATAGCACCATGGCGGCGCTCTCTTGTGTCCGTGACATCACTGCTGATAATCACAAACGAGCGTATCTGGCGCGCCTGTTTCTCTTTTCTGAGTTTGTTTCTGACACCAACTTCGACTTGGATCATTTTTTCTCCATTGAACAATAAGACCCATGGCTGGGTACCGCTGCAGGCGCTCTCGCCCTCAAGGGAAGGGCCCATCTCCTCACGGATTCTGGATCCTGCAGCGGCTTAACGATTACCCGGCCGGCGGGCAGACATGTTTAATCCTTGGATGGCGGCTTCAACTTTCCGTCGTCGCGCGGCACCCAGCGATCCAGTGCTGTGAAAACACTGATGAACAAAGCGTCAAGCTCGGCAGCCGTTGGAGCGTCCTTGGCCTGTAGTTCTACCCAAATGTCGTTCGCTTGTTTGCGCGCCCCCTCGAAGAATTTGGTGGCGGCCTGGTCATTGTCAAGCGCGACCAGGGCATCCACCAGCTCGCCCGCGAATTTGAGGGTGGCATCCTCGCCAATCAGGCTATACAGCAGCGGCGAAAGGTCCCCCCACTTTGGATAACCGCGATGGACTGCGGCCGGAAATGACGCGCCTTTGCGGCGCATGGCTTCGCGGGCGTCAGGCAGGTGCGCATTCAAGGCATCGCGCTTGCGGTTGTCGGCTGTCACTTTGGCACGGGCAGCGTAGATTTTGCGGGGATCGGGTAGCGGCTGACTCATAGCCCGAACTCCGCGAGAACGGCGTCGGGAATGCCGAGGACGGCAGCCGGGTCGGCATCAGCTCTACGCTCGATTTCGTTGCCACGGTCAAGCTCAGCAAGAATTTCGGCCTCTTCCTCGCGCTGCATGGCGCGAAGGTCGGCTCGCAACTTCGCGGCGTTCCTGGCGCGCTGTTCGGCACTCAGAGGTTTTGGCAACCCGGGTGCCTGACGCTCGATTGCCGCCCGCAGGTCTTGGAGGATTGCCGGGCCACAATGACGCAGTAGGCCAGCGACAAGGAATTCAATTGTCACCTCGCCGAGATTAAGGCCTAAGGCTCTGCGCACCGACAGCGCCCCTGGCTGCTGTTGGGTCAGGCATTCGCTAGCAAGGTTCTCGATGGCTCGGTCGTAGCTCTCGCAAAGCACGTCCAGATTGTCTTGCAGGCTGGTGGCGATAGCATCGGCTGGCGCGCCGGCTTGTTCAACATCGGCCAAATCGGAAGATTTGGCGGCAATGGCGGCGCGGATTTCTAAAATTTTGCTCACAGAAGTACCTCCTCGCGAGATAGCAGTCCAATGGCAACCAGCAAGTTGCCGCAGCGCTCGACCAGCAAAGCGGATTTTGCAATTTTGGCGATTGCCAACGCACGCGGCGCTTCCAGGCTGGCAATCAGATTGTCGAGGCGCTGCAACTCGTGGTCGATCTCATCGATGCGCCGCTCTGAATTCTTCGTGTCGCCTCGCGTCAATGACATGTGTTCGATGATGCCAACTCGCTCCATGTCGAGTAGGCGGCGACTGCGTAATGCTTCTGCAAAGCGCTCGCTGTGCGCGCTGGCGCTTGCTCGGTGGCCACCGGCCATATCCTTCAGGACATAGAACTTTTCCAAGGCAGCGCGCTGCCAGGACGGTTGGGCTGCGGTTGTGGTTTTTTCGGTCATTTGTCGGATCCTTTCAATGAGGTTAGCCAGGCATCGAACTCGCTGAGCGATACGTAAGCGCAACGCGGGCTGATGCGAATACAGGTAACCGGGATGGCCATGGATACACAGGCAGTTTCAAGAGCCTTGGCAGTCATTCCGGCGCGCGCTGCGGCGGCGTGCAATCGACCTAACCCAGGTTTGTCGGCATGGGGATCGCCAATCATTTTTTTCTCCATATATCGAACATTCGCTAATGTTGCTTTTTGTTGAATATTCCCGCCTGTGGACGGATTTCAGGCGGTTACGGCTTCGGCGCGAGCGAGCGAGGTAAGGGGGCCATCGCCACGGATGGCGACTTCGATCTGGCGGACGCGGCGATATGAGATGCCAAGCTGGCCGGCGATCTGCCGAGTGCTCATGCCGGCACGCATGCCGCGATAGACGGCACCTACCCGGCGTTCGGCATCCATGCGTGCATGCGCAAACATGACCGTTTCGCCGCCATGCGCGGCAATCATGCGGAGGAATGTTTCCTCGCCGAGTAGGCGCTCGAGCAAGTGGCCGCGCCGGTGGCGCTCGGGAACGTACAGTGTCCGACCGCCAGCGAAGGCAACCAGCGTCAGGGCGCCCTCGAGGCCGATTGCTGCGACTAGGTTGGAGAGGGTGGTAACACGCGACATGCTGCCATAGTCACGGCGGCAGGCGTTGGGCGCCTGTGGGCGGTTTTGATGATCCGTGCCCCTCTCCGTTTCCAAAAAGCGCAACCAGGCCTAGATGAATCGAATCCAGGTCCATCCCAGTGTTGTCTTCATCCGCCAGTAAGCAACAGGTATCAGCCAATTCATTGAGAAGACATTTGATCTCTTCCTGGCGGCCGGGCACCAGCGCAACAAGCAATCGACTGACTTCTGATTGGTACAGGTCTGAAGCCTTATCCGATTGGCTGCAGATACTATCCAGGTATTCCGTCTTTTTTTCTGCGGCGGCGAGGTCGCTAGCCAGCGCTTTGGCCTCAGCCTTCCATTCGTCCAAGCCCTTCAAGGCATCCTTGAAAATCCGCGCCCTCAGGCGGGCCGGGTCGGTTTTTTCTATCACGCGACGGCTTGAAGCGGCTGGGTCAAGCAGACCGTCTGGGTACAAATGCACCAGGCCACGCTTAACCCACCTCGACACGGTTTGCCTGGACACATTGCACATGCGCGCAAACTGCGCCGGTTTTACGCGAATGCCTTGTGTCAGAGTGGCATGGTCAAACGAAAGTGACAGAGGCCCCTTATCGGTTGGATTTTCAGGAGATTCCATGGTGCGTGTCACGTCGTCAGTATCCATGTCACCAGTTGACTAAACCTGGACCCCACTACCTACCCCGTTTTCGAGGCTCGCATTACCCTCAAAGGGTTCGGCTTTCAGGGGCCCCCAGAGTGTTGCGGGGTCTGCGGGGTCGTGCGGGGCATTTCCACCTACATATATTTTTTTTGTCTCTGACATATTTCACACGTTGGGAGTAGAAGACCACGCATCAACCCGCAGACCCCGCACGGGTAACGATCCACTGTTTAACCTTGCGGTGGGAATCTTCGCCTGTTTGCTGGATACCCAGGTCGTCGACGCGCCGGTCGCGATGGCGGCGAAGCCACTCGCCGAGGCGGCGGGCGTTGGGCTTTTCGTTGCAGGTGATCTGCAGCGCGTCGTACAGATCGGGATTGATGCGCTCGCCGGACATGGGCGCAGTCTCCATTGCAGCGCTGACAACATCGGCGGCGAGCTTGGGCGTGCTGCCGAAGCTGGAGAACCAGGCAGCGAGCAGCAGGCGCATGGCCTCGAGGTCGGGATCGTTTTCCCTTAGCGCTTCAGATGTTGTCAGGGGGTCGGGGAGGCCAAGCCAAGCGAGCGGGCGGCGTACCATGCGGTCCCATGACTCGAACGAACCATAGGCGTGCAGGCCGGCAACAGCGGGCGCTCCGGCTGCGAGATAGGCGCGAATGATGGTCAGGGCGTGGGCGATGATCTCGCCGCGCCTCGCTGTGACGATAGCCAGATGGTCGACGTCGAACGCGCGGTGTTCTGGCCGCTCGGTTTTGGCGTCGAGGCGGATCATGATGACGCGGCGCTTGAGGTCGCCAACAATCGACAGGTTGTTGCCGGTCGCGACGATCAGGGCATGGGTCGGCACGTTGAGCATGGCGGTAGCGCCAAGCGGACGCAGGCGCACATACTGCTGCGTTGCTACCTGGCATAGCAGATCCCCCTTTAGCGGTCGCTCTACGTTGTCAATGCCGATTACGGCGTCGCCGGCCAACAGCACGCCGGTAAGACGCTTTTCTGTTTCGGCGTCGTCGTGTCCCAGGCTTAGTACAGAGGCGCGTCGGTTGGTGGAAATAATCGCCAGCGTCTCAAGTAGCAAGGTCTTTCCGGTGCCAGGCATCGGTGCATCCATGCCAACCAGGGGCGCCGAGGAAAGCACTCGCCGAACGATCGCCGTCAGCACGCCAGCCAGCATGGCGACGCGGTCGGCATCACTCACAAACGGGAAGGTTTTGAACAGCTCGAGGAGCGCTGCGACGGCCATCGCGGCATCTTCTTGCGTCGGATGTTCGTCCGGACGGCAGTAGCCTGGTATCTCCGCAAAAGCGCCAAACAAGCCAGTTTTCGCGTCATAACCGGGTGCGTCAATAATGCGTCCGTCAAGCGTCACGGTCGGGCATTCAATGAATCCGGAAAGCTCAGGCAGGCCGGGCCAGTGCCCGCGTGCGAGCAGCGCCTCGGCAACGGTGCGCGGCGGGTCAATGATCTTGTAGTTGCCGGCCCGTCCGTCGTACTTCTCATGCACGGCGGCTCGGGCGATCAGCTCGCGGGCGAGCGGCGCCTCGATTGGGTGCACCATAACGGCGCCAGCGGCGCGCTTCACTCCATCGTCCACCAGCTTGGCGGCTTGATAGATGCGGGCCAGGCGGTTCGCGTAGCTGAACACGTTGAGTTCGAGCGCGCGCTCAGCGATGGCCGCTTCGCAGGCGTCGAGGATTTCCGGCAGCTTGCCGGCATCGTGCCGAATGACACGGCGGCCGGATGAATCGAAGGCCCCGCCGGATGGGGGGCGGCGCTTTTTGTCCCTTGCGAGGGCGGCGGCCGCCTTTTCCAGGTTGGTTATATTACTCATAGACCAGCCCCGGATAGCGCCGACTGAATACGCTCGCCGGCTTGCAGCAGACGCTCACGGTCGACAGTTGATAGCGGCTCGCCAGTAGCCATGGCAGCGGCGGCAGCGCATACGACCAGGGCCTCGAAGCTGATCGCGCGCAATGCGTCGCTGGCTGGAAATGGCCGCCGTTCGGGTCGGTAATTCTGGCCATCGTCGCGCGGCGGAAACAGGTCGGACAGCTCAAGGCCAACCGCCTGCATGATTTCATGGACGGAGCAGCCGGCGAAGCAATGAACCAGGACGCGCCCATCGTCAGTTTCACGGATGCTCAGGCTCGGCCCTTTATCTGCGTGTGCAGGGCAGCGGGCTGACCAGCGGTCCTTGCCAGTGCGCTTTACCTTGTCCAATTTAGAAATTAAGGTATCGGCGCTCATGCCTTAGCGCTACCTTCCTTGAGAAGTTTTCGGGCGTTACGGGCCGCTTCACGTCTGGTCGACCGGTTGCCGTACATCAAGGCCGCCAGCAGGGCGCGCGGATCGCGGTCGGTGGCAAGTTCAGAGCAGCCGGACGGCCGGTTCATATTTGCGCCTGGCGTTAGCTTGTTGGGGTTCCGGTTAACAGGCGCGCTACTCATCGCTGCACCTGGTTGGTCGGCGCGCTCAGCTTTTGGCGCAATTCGCCTACGTTCCAGGTGGTGATTTTTGGCCCCATCTTTCTGGGTGCAGGCAGGCGGCCGTCCTGAGACATTCGCCAGACGGTGGCCGGCGCGGCGCCGGTCAGGGCGCAAACTACGGGCAGTCGAACGCTAGCGGAATCTGGAAGCGAGTCGAAATTGCGAAGTGCGGCAGGAACTTCTGATTTGTCTTGGTTTTGCATGATTGCTCCGTGTATGTGGTGCGACGGTTGCAATCATCAATCCGGCATGGTGCCGTTGCTAGGCGAAAACCTGCCGAGATTCGATCAGGTTTTGGCGGCGGCGGCCAGGTACTTCGATATCGCGGATTCACCCTTGAGTTCCGCGCGCTTTCCCTTAACGCCGCGTGATGTCAGTTGCGCAGCAGCTCGCGCGAAAAAGACCTTACAGGTACGGAACAGCAGGGTACTTTCCCCCTTGCTGCTATCCAAGTTGAGCAACACAAAACACCGCATGATTTCTTCGACAGCAGCAACCTCAATGTCGACACGAGGCTGGCCTGAATTACCTTCTGGTGTGTTGGCCAACTCGTTCATATAGGCAATCAGGCCAAGCAGAGGCCACTGCAAAGAATATTCATTCATGCCGCTGCGGCACATCTCCAATTCGTCTGATGTCAGATCATTGCTGAGACTCTCAGTAGCCTTGTTACGGTAGTTGTCATAGATTGCAATGCCGTGCTTCGACGAGAAGCTCCGCACAGCAGTGAGAAGGGCGGAGGCAGCATTGGTAATCTGCATGGCTTCGCGCTTCATGCGTGAAGCCGCTGCTGCATTGTTCCGTGCCTCGGCAATGACGACGAACCAGTCGATCTCCCGCTCAAGTTTTTTGGTCATTTTTGTAGGGAGTTCTGACGGCCATGTCTGGTTGTCATCGAATTCCCAAGATTTCGGGCTTTGTGGCATCTGGCACCCCTTCGGTGCTCCTTCGTTGAGATCCACCCCCAGGCGGTGAAGGAATCCGCTTTTCGCCTGGCCGGGCTAGGGGGTGGCATGCTCTGTGGCGGGCTATCTGGCAAACGGCCCGGGAGGCAGGTTGTTAAATTCCGGAACAAACCTCGGCTTCGACCAGACCAGGCGAAGTGCCGAACGTCGCTCATTAGCAGCTTGGTTTCGTGCAAGGCGCAGCGGTTCGTCAATTCTAGGTGGGCGGGGTAAAGACCTCATTCTCGATTCCCATTCGGCTTCAGCCCGATTAAAAGCTTCAATACGTCGCTCTCCTAACTCTTCTGGAATATCGATCTTCACACAAAATAGGGTGCTCGAAATTCGCTCAATACGCTTAGTTCCAGCACCCTTGTCGCGATTGTGATTTGCGGCTGGTGCCCCTTTGGGAAGTGAGCCATCAGGGAAAATAACCACCCTCGTCTTTCGCATACCAGGGAGGCCCGGGAAATGGCCGATGGGAACAAGCCCAGCAGCCACTAGGTCGTCTGCGGTGCCTTTGAAATCATCCGTCCAGTACATTGCCTTTCGCTGCACTCCTGGCGCAAAGAATTCCCAATCACTGCACCCGAATTGACGATCGCGGTCGGGGAACGGAATTGAAGCTGAAAACCCACGCTCTCCCATGTAACTTGCCTCTTCTATTTTGCACTTGAACCCTCGTTGATCGACCGTATTGAGACGGCGGCGCGGCCCGCCTATCTCTCCGGGAAACGCCATCCCAACACCAAGGCCGATTTTCTGTAAAAATTCTTTTGTTCCGTAGATCAGGTCGCCCCAGGGAAGCTCTCGATATTCGAATAATCCATCGTGTGTTGCCGTAGAATTTGACGCAGCCATGATTCACTCCAATTAGTGATGATTGGTTAGGGGCGGCTGGTGGTGCAACACCAGTCGGCCCGCTGGCCTGATATGCCGTCAGGCGACGGTGTTGCCTCGTATGGGAATGACGTTCGCGACGGGCGTGGTGGTGCAGTAGGTCGCCCAATCCGCCATCAGTGCCCGGCGCTTCTCCAATAGGTCGCCGCGCCGATAGGCTGCCTCGGCAGCGTTGTCGATGACGTGGGCCAGCGCTTGTTCGGCGACGATGTTTGCGTAGTGTGTTTCCTCAGCAGCCCAATCGCGGAAGGAACTGCGGAATCCGTGAACGGTAAGGTCTGGATGACCAGCCTTCCGCATGACCATGGCCATCGCCATATTGCTCAGGGGCTTACCCTCGCGAGCACCAGGAAAGAGATAGCCCTCTCTGCCATCAAGTTCCTCGAGTAGCTGCAGCACGGCATCGGAAAGCGGGACGCGGTGCGGCCGGCCAGCCTTCATTCGTTCGCCGGGAATCGTCCACAACCTGTTGGCCAGATCGACTTCGCCCCAGGTGGCCAGAAGCACTTCAGAGGTGCGGCAGGCGGTCAATATCGTCAACTTCAATGCCTTGCTCGAAAGGGATGCGCGCTCTTCGTCCAGCTTCTTGAAGAAGGCAGGCAGATCGCGGTATCCCATGGCCGCGTGGTGCTCCTTGGTGGCCTTGCTGCGCTTCGACAACAGCTTGTCCAGATGGCCGCGCCAGGCTGCCGGGTTCGGTGCCGTCGACAGGCCTTGCGCCCTGGCTGCATCAATCACCAGTTCAATTCGGTTGCGGACGCGGGAGGCTGTTTCCGCCTTTGTCGTCCAGATAGGCTTGAGAATTCCGAGCACGTCTTCGGTGGTGATCTGCTCGGGTGCCTTGCTGCCGATCTTCGGGTAGGCGTAGGCCTTCAATGTGTTTTCCCATTGCTGCGCGTGCTTGGCGTTGCGCCAACCGGCACGGTGGTCGGCGATGTATGTGGTCGCCAGATCCTTGAAGGTCGCTTGGCGGGCCTTGGCAGCGCTCACTGCAGCCGCCTGCACGTCGAGCGGGTCAATGCCCTTCTTGACGGTGAATCGGGATGCTGCGGCCTTGTCGCGTGCTTCAGCAAGGGAGACTTGGGAACAGGCGCCGAGACCCATCATCCGGCGCTTGCCGTTGATCTGGTAGCGGTATTGCCAGGATGCGTTTCCGGTCGGGGTGATCTTCAGGTACAGCCCATCACCGTCAGCCGTTGCACCTGGTTTTGCATCCCGAATCAGCTTGTCAACCTGCTTAACTGTGAGCCCCATACATTCCTCAGTGTTACCAATCGTGTTACCACTAAGCCATGAGTTAGGACAATACGCTTTGATACAGAATGATGCAACAAAAATAGTTAAGGTATTGAATTTAGATTGTTATAAGTAAATTATTTATGTCTCGCATCGTGTCATTAAAAATCAACAATGGGGACTCCGTCTCCGCCAAGTATCAAGCAATGCGCCCCGCTCGGGGCGCATTTGCTTTCTGGCTTCGATTTTTCCGCCAATTTGTTATGAAACCAGTCAAAGCTTGGCGAGGAACGCAGACTTGCGGGAACGACTCAATGTGCTTTAACAGCGGTAATTGCCGGGCCTAGTCGTTGCCAGGAAAAGGGCAGTGAGGGCGTGTTCTATCGGGCTCCCACCGGTAGTGTCAGCATTGGACCGGGGCTGGCCTTTGTGTTGAGTTCAAGGCGCGACAACTCGACCAGCAGCGAAAAGGTTGACTTCGTATCCTGATCACTTTCGTCGATGTAGAACCAGTAGCCGCGATAGGGGATGGCCACCCGTGCGCGTGCCGGGCGTTCACTACCTTCCTGATAATGGACTTTGAACAGTCCGCCGGTAATCAGGCTCCAGTCGAAGAGCTTGCCGGACTTATCGTGGGTACGCTGCGCCAACCCTTGTTTCAGATGCTCGCCAGGAACATCGACGCCGTGCGAGACGAAATACAGCGTCTGCAGCATCGACCGTGTTTCCAGATCGAGAACACCGACCCCGCCGGCTGGATAGGTTACCGGGAAGGGTGACAGGGCTTCCTGCGAAATATCGTATTTCTCTAGCCCGGGTTTGAGCTTGAATATTCGCGTGACGAGCAGCCACTCGGGCGATCCGAAGGCATCGGGACTGATCCGAATTACCGGTTGCTGAGTCTTCTTGATCAGACTCCAGGTTTTTCCGTTGGCATCGCGCCGATACTCGAAGCCGTTCTTGGCAGCCTCGATGATGTCGCTGGCCTTGACGCTGCCTGCCGGTAACGGACTGCCCGACGGTTCGATGCGTTCGTCGATGCCGAAGACGATTTGCCCCTTGTCCTGGAGTACTTGTAACGCCTCGACGCCGCGCCGGAAATCACTGAACTCGGGAGCATCGGCTGGCGTCGGGCCGCTGGCTGTCTGCGCGTTGGGCACCCAGTTGAGATTTTCCAGATAAAGCCGGAAAACCGTCGAAATCGGCCATGTGGTCTTGGCCAGGTAGACCACGCCGTCGAGCGGGATGGGCGTGAACAGCTTACGCGTGAATTCCTGATCGTCGAGTGGGGTCAGGCTGAAAGTTGGCCGGTCGGCTTGCTGTACCAGCGCCTGCGGCAAGATGGCAGTGAAGCTCTGGTTGATGTCGGCGCCAGAGGCCGCGAAAAACGGCGTTAAGCCGAGCGACTGGGTGCGCTCGAACTGTGCGGCGATGGCCGATACGGCCAGGCTGCTCGGCGTGTCGGTGTAGCGCAGGCGAACGATGTTGAGCAGCAATTGCTCTTCGGTCGTGGACTTGATGGTCTCGTTGTATTCGAGCCGCGACTGCTGCAGCGAACGCGGACCGAAGGAACTGCAACCGGCCAGGCAAATGGAGACAAGTGCTGTGACGAGGACGCCACGGAAGCGTGGATGACCTCCTGATGCGGGCAAATGCTGCGGCGCAAGGCGATTGGATGGCATGGGATTCCGGAGAACGCAAATATTCAGTGTCGAATTGTATGTCCTGGCAATTACAAAATGGCGTCAAAGTCGCGACAATCGTCAGCGTCGTGGTTCCTTGAAGGGATCCGGCTGATGTTCATGCCTTGCCGCTCCGGAAGCGGCCGGGCTGCATGTACCGCTGATTGTCGAATACAATCTCGGGCGGCCATTGTCATGGGATGGTCGCGCATCTCATCAGCCAGGCTGATGGGGGCTTTCTTCCGCAGCCGACCCGATTGCGCCGATATTCGTTTCCCGCGAGCTTCTTGTATTCAGGCATGAACAACGATCACCATTCCGTCCTGGGCATTATGCCCGGTGCCACGCCAGCCGAGATCAAGCGAGCCTATCGCCGTCTGGCGATGCGCTGGCATCCGGACCGCAACAGCGATCCGGCGGCGACGGAGCGTTTCAGGCTGATTCGCGCTGCATATGAGCAGCTGGTTGCGGTCGACGGTGAAAAAGAGGCAAAAACCGCGACTGCGGAGGAGCAACCCGAGGAAGCCGAGCAGGAGGCGCGGGCAGCGGACATTCGCCTGAATCTCGAAATCAGCCTTGAGGAAGCGGCGACCGGTTGCCGCAAGACCATCGACTACATGCGTGGCAAGGCATGCCCGACCTGCGCAGGGAGCGGTGAGGCCGGCATGATGCGCACGCGCTTTTGTGGCGCATGCCATGGCAGCGGCCGCGTGCGCGATGGCAAGCGCGGGCTGGTGAGCTGCGAGGCGTGCCGCGGCCGGGGATTTTTCAGCGAGCGAATTTGTCCGGACTGCGGAGGCAGTGGCCGCGAGACGGCAGGTGTCAGCCTGGAAATCCGGGTGCCGCCGGGCATGCTGCCGGGCGACGAATTGCGTCTGGCCGGGCAGGGCGAGGCGGCGCACGGCGACCTGGCGGCCGGGGATCTGTTTCTCACGGTGATCATTCGTAGTCATCCACTGTTCCAGCTATTCGGGCGCGACCTGCACTACGCCATGCCGGTCAGTGCACTGGCCTTGCTGGCCGGAGGCGAGATCGAGTTGCCCACCTTGTCCGGTACCTTCAAATACGGCCTTGAAGCGGGTGAGCCGTTGGCGCGCGACCTGCGCCTGGCCGGCAAGGGGTTTTCTGGGCGCGGCAAGCACGCCGCCGGCGATCTCGTTGTCAAACTGAAGCCAGTTTTCCCTGGTTCACTGAGCGCCCGCCAGCGCAAACTGCTGTTGCAGGCCAACGCCGCATTGCTCGACGATGCGGCGAGCAGTTTGCCGGAAATTGCCGCCTGGAATGAACAATACCTCCGCCAACCTCCATCGTGATTTCTGGTTATTTTCGACAGTCGACCGCAGCAGTGTCGCGACTCCGGGCAACCCGTACTAAACTCATAACCTGATAAGAACAGCGACGCTTGCCCATGAACCCGATTTCGGACGATCTTGCCGAGCAGATACGCGCCATTCGCGAGGAAGTGGTCATGCGGACGCTGGCGATCACGCTGTTCGCCGGCGGGTTGTTACTGGTTGCCATTCTGGCGCGCAACCTGAATCTGGGCAGTTCGCTCAGCATCGTTCATCCAGTGCTCTATCTGCTGCTGTTCGTGGTCTACCTGCTGAGGCGCCGGATCGGCGCCGAGCGCATCGCCTGGCTGATGGTCATTCTTTTTTATCTGACGGCGACGGGTGGCCTCTTTGTTTCCGGGCTGGTGGGCAACTCGGTAGCGATCTACATGGTCTTCTGCTTCGTTTCGACAACTTTCTTCGGTGTGGGTGGGGGGGTCGTTGCAGCGGTGCTTTCCATCGGCAGTTTCGCGTTGGTCGGAATTCTTTACGTTGGCGGATTGGTCGCGCTGACTTTCGATCTGTCGGATTTCCTTCGAAGTCCCTACAGCTGGCTGGCGGCGCTCATGAGCCTGGGCCTGACGACCTGGCTGGTGCTAAGCCAGGTCGTCAGCCTGAATGGGCGCTACATGAGGCTGTTGGCCGATCAACACCACCTGGCGCGTCATGATTCGCTTACCGGGCTGATGAATCGGGTGGCGCTCGAGAGCATCCTCGAGCACACGATTGCCGAGGCAGCGCGTGGTGACCTTTCCGTGGCGGTCGTTTTGCTCGACCTGGATCGCTTCAAGAACATCAACGATTCGCTTGGGCACTCCGCCGGCGACGACCTGCTGATCCAGGTGGCCGGACGCCTGCGAGGCTGCGTGCGGGAATCGGATATCGTCGCGCGGCTGAGTGGCGACGAGTTTGTCGTGGTCTTGCCGCGCCTTTCATCGCCGGATGTGACTGCCATCGGTGGCAAGCTTGCGGCAGCGCTTTCGGCGCCCTACATGATCGCCGACCGCGAACTGCGCACGACGCCGTCGATCGGCATCAGCATTTGCCCGCGCGATGCAGGCGATGTCGAGACACTGATCAAGTTTGCGGATACCGCCATGTATGCCGCCAAGGCAGATGGCGGAGCGCAATTCCGTTATTTTTCTCCCGAAATGAACCAGCAGGCGACCGACCGCTTGCTGGTCGAGTTGAGGCTGCGCGAGGGCATGGAGCATGGGCTGCTGACCATGCATTACCAGCCGAAAATTGACATGACTGGGCGCCTGACCGGCCTCGAAGCCTTGATTCGCTGGGAGGGTGAGGGCGGTATTTCCATGCTGCCGGCGCAATTCATCGCAATTGCCGAAGAAAGCGGGCTGATCGACGAAATCGGCGACTGGGTGATCGCCACCGTCTGCCGGCAATTGCGCACTTGGCTGGATGACGGTATCCGGCCGCCCCGCGTGGCGATCAATCTTTCTGCACGGCAGCTTCGCCAGCACAATCTGGCGATGGGCGTGGCGCGCCGGTTGATCGAGGCGGCGGTGGCGCCGGATCTGCTCGAATTCGAAATCACCGAGACGGCCGCCATGGAAAACGCCGACACCGCCGAGCGGCGACTTGGCGAACTGAGCGCCATGGGGGTCACTCTCAGCATCGACGACTTCGGTACCGGTTATTCGTCACTGCTGAATTTGCGCAGCCTGCCGCTCGACGCGCTCAAGATCGACCATACCTTCGTGCGGGACATCGCCAGCGATGCCAACGATCTGGCGATTGCTCGCGGCACCATCGCGCTGGCGCACAGCCTGGGTTTGCGAGTGGTGGCGGAAGGCGTTGAAACCCTGGAGCAATGGCAGCTTTTGCGCCAGCACGGCTGCGATGAAGTGCAGGGCTTCCTGATCGCCAGGCCGGCGCCTGCCGAGGCGCTGGCCGATATTCTCGTTGCCGGGAAAGTTGCGGTTCCGGCCTAAAGCAACGGGCTCATCGTCTGGACCGCGTTTTCGAGCAGGCGGCGGGCGCGTGGGCGGGTGCGCCATTGCTCGGCTTCCAGCCGCTGGGATCGACCTTCGTAATTGCGCTGCAAGGCCCGCATGGCGGTGGAGAACTCGCGGTCGTAGGCGATCATTGATACCTCGAAATTCAGTTCGAAGCTGCGCAAATCGAGATTGACGGTGCCAAAAACAGTAATTTCCTCATCGACGACCATGCTTTTCGTGTGCAGCAGTCCGTCGCGGAAGCGCATGATCCGGACGCCAACCGCCAGCAGGTCCTCGATATACGCCTCGCTGGCATAGCGCACCAGCCGCGAATCAATTTTTTCGGGGACGATCAGTACGACCTGAACGCCGCGCAGTGCCGCCGTGCGCAGCGCTGTCATCAGGGCTTCGCCGGGAACGAAATAGGGGGTGGTGAGTACGATCTCGCGCCGTGCCGCGTAGATTGCCGCGAGCAACAGGGCGTCGATGCGCAGGATCGATGCTTGCGGGCCGGAAGGAAATATCTGGATCTGACTGCTACCGGCGGGCGGCAGGCGAGGCGGGGGTGGCGGCGCGAAACGCTGGCCAGTCTGCAGCGAGGTCACGGTAAGCGACACCGCTTCGAGCACCCAGGCGGTCGGCCCCTCGATCCTGACCATGGCGTCGACCCATTCGCCGACTCCGGCATCCTGCTTGAAGAAGCGCGGATCGGCGATATTCATGCTGCCGGTATAGGCAATGCGGCGGTCGATGACGGCGATCTTGCGATGGTCACGCAGGTCGAAGCGCACGAACAGTGCACGCACGGGATTGACCGGCAGGACTTCGACGACGTCGACGCCGGCGGCGCGCAGACGTTCGAAAGCCTCACTCTTGAAGAATGGGCGGCTGCCGAGCGAATCCATCAGCACGCTGCAGGCGATGCCGCGCCCCGTGGCGCGCACCAGCGCGGCGATCAGGTCGTCGACGAAGCCGCCGGCATGCCAGATGTAGAACTCGAGACGGACCGAGCTGCAGGCGGCGTCGATGTCGGCGATCATGGCCTGCATGATCGATGAGCTGTCGCTCAGCAACTGAAGCCGGTGGCCGCTCATCAGAGGCAGGCCAACGGCCGCGTGCGCCAGTCGGCTGATGCTCTCGCCACCCGCCGTGAGCGTCGTCGGCGCAGCGATGCATTCGGGTGGTATGTCGGCAGCCCAGCGCAGCATTTCCGGGCGCAGCGCGATGGCACGCTGCATCCATTTCCTGCCCAGGCGCCGTTCGCCGATCAACAGATACATCAGTGCGCCGACACCTGGCAGCAGTACGACCAGCAGCAGCCAGCCGACCGCCGCGCCGCTCGCATTGCGCCGCGAAAAGATGCGCAGCGCGATGCCGATCAGGACGCACAGGTGAAGAATGGAAACGAGGTTGAGCATGGGGCGCGCGGCAGGATTAGCTCGTCGCTTTTGGACGCGGGGCGAAATTGAAGCGTTTTGGCAGGTCGACCGCAGCGATTCGTTGCAGTGGGATGGATTGCCAGTTGATGGGAGACTTTTCGCTACCGCTCATCAGGCCGAGTAAATGCTCGTCGTCGGCAGGGGCGCCGGAGGCGCTGCGGCACTCGGAAAAGAAACCCGCCAGGTCGCGGTCGTCGAGCAGGCCGATGCCCAGCGCCGTTTCGAGCAGGATGCTGCCGTTTTCGTCGAGATAGACGGCATTGATGGCACCGACGGGCTGGCCGGTGTGGCTGAAAAAATCGTCGCCCTGGCGCCGAAAGATCCACGGCGTGCACGCCAATTCGACAAACACCCGCTGCGGGCCGTTCTGCACGAACCAGCAGCCGGCTTCGTCGGCGCCATACTGCCGGTTCATGAACTCGATGAGTCCGCGGTGCGTGACACGCTCTCCCTGCAATCGCCAGTCGCCGCGCCGATCCAGCGACAGCCAGTCGTAACAGGCGGGAACGTTGGGCCATTTGGCGATGGCGGAGAGATCGACAGCCATCTCAGTCGTCGTAAGAGGACATCGGCGGGCAGGCGCAGTTCAGGTTGCGGTCGCCATACACATCGTCGATGCGATTGACGCTCGGCCAGAACTTGTTGGCAGCCACCCAGGGCAGCGGGAAGACGGCCTGCTGGCGGCTGTACGGATGCTGCCACTCGCCATCGATGACGTCCGCCTGCGAATGCGGGGCATTCTTGAGCGGGTTGTTGTCGGCCGACCATACACCGTTCTCGATCTGGCGGATTTCTTCGCGAATGCCGATCATGGCCGCGATGAAGCGGTCGAGTTCAGCCTTCGATTCGGATTCCGTCGGCTCGACCATGATGGTGCCGGCCACCGGGAACGATACCGTCGGCGCATGAAAACCGTAGTCCATCAGGCGCTTGGCGATGTCGATCTCGGCGATGCCGGTGGCTGCCTTGATCGGACGGATATCGAGGATGCACTCGTGCGCCACGCGCCCATTTTTCCCGACGTAGAGCACCGGGTAGTGCGCGTTCAGCTTCGTCGCGACGTAGTTGGCATTAAGAATGGCGACTTGCGTGGCTTTCTTGACGCCGGCGCCGCCCAGCATGGCGAGGTACATCCAGGAGATGGTCAGGATCGATGCCGAGCCGAAGGGGGCGGCGGACACCGCGCCCTGGCCGGCATTGACGCGATCCGCCGGGCCGGTGGCGGCGACCGCGTGGTCGGCCATGAAGGGCGCCAGATGGGCCTTGAGACCGATCGGCCCCATGCCTGGCCCGCCGCCGCCGTGCGGGATGGCGAAAGTCTTGTGCAGGTTCATGTGGCTGACGTCGGCGCCGATGAAGCCGGGCGAGGTCAGGCCAACCTGGGCGTTGAGGTTGGCGCCGTCCATGTACACCTGGCCGCCGTTGGCGTGGACGATGATGCAGATGTCCTTGATCGCCTCCTCGAAGACGCCGTGCGTCGAGGGATAGGTAATCATCAGGCAGGCGAGGTCGTCGCGATGCGCCTCGGCCTTGGCGATCAGGTCATCGATGTCGACGTTGCCGTTGTCGTCGCAATCGACGACGACGACCTTCATGTTGCACATCTGGGCGGTGGCGGGGTTGGTGCCGTGCGCCGATTTCGGGATCAGGCAGACGTTTCTGTGTGCTTCGCCGCGGCTGGCGTGGTAGCGGGCGATGGCCACCAGGCCGGCGTACTCGCCCTGCGCACCGGAATTCGGCTGCATGCAGATGGCGTCGAAACCGGTGACGGTTTTCAGCCACTCGGTCAATCCGGCGATCATTTCCAGGTAGCCGACCGCCTGCTCGCGCGGGGCGAAGGGGTGCATGCCGCCGAATTCCGGCCAGGTGACCGGGATCATCTCGCTGGTGGCGTTCAACTTCATGGTGCAGGAGCCGAGCGAAATCATCGAGTGGTCGAGCGCCAGATCCTTGTTCTGCAAGGATTTCAGGTAGCGCAGCATCTCGTGTTCGGTGTGGTGCGTGTTGAACACGGGGTGCTGAAGCACGGCGTCGCTGCGGATCAGCGCCTCCGGCAGCGCCGAGTCGGCAGCGGCGACCTGGGCGTCGATGACGTCAATGTCCAGCGTGACCTGGGTGATGAGCTTGAACAGTGTGGCGACGTCGTTACGGGTCGTCGTTTCGTCGAAGGAAATGCCGAGCACGCCGGCCGACACTCGGCGCAGGTTGTAGCCGGCGGCGAGTGCCTCGCGATAGACCGCTTCGGCGCGGGCCCCGAGGTCGAGATGCACGGTGTCGTAGAACTGCTTGGTCAGTAGCGCGACGCCGGCACGTTTCAGCCCTTCGGCCAGAATCGCCGTCAGGCGGTGAATGCGGCCGGCGATCAGGCGTAGGCCTTCCGAGCCGTGATAGACGGCGTACATGCCTGCCATGTTGGCGAGCAACACCTGCGAGGTGCAGATGTTGGAATTGGCTTTCTCGCGGCGGATGTGCTGTTCGCGGGTTTGCAGCGTCATGCGGTAGGCGGTGTTGCCACGCGCATCTTTCGAGACGCCGATGATGCGGCCCGGCATCGAGCGGACATAGGCTTCGCGGGTGGCGAAGAAGGCGGCGTGCGGACCGCCGAAACCCATCGGGATGCCGAAACGCTGGCTGGAGCCGAGCGCGATGTCGGCACCCATGGCGCCGGGCGATTTGAGCAGCACCAGCGCCATCAGGTCGCTGGCAACGGCGACGGTCGTTCCCTTGGCTTTCAGTTTGCCGATCAGGCTCGTCAGGTCGCGGACTTCGCCGTTGTCACCGGGATATTGAAGCAGGGCGCCGAAAAATTCGTCGCTTTCGATTTTTGCCTCATTTTCGGGGTCGACCGCAACAGGCACCAGTTCGAAGCCGAAATAGGCGGCGCGGGTCTTGACCACGTCGATGGTCTGGGGAAAACAGTGGGTATCGACCAGGAAACGGTTGGATTTCGACTTGGAGACGCGCCGCGCCATCGTCATCGCCTCGGCAGCGGCGGTCGCCTCGTCGAGCAGCGAGGCGTTGGCGATTTCCAGGCCGGTCAGATCGACGACCATCTGCTGGAAGTTCATCAACGCTTCCAGGCGACCCTGGGCGATTTCCGCCTGGTAGGGCGTGTAGGCGGTGTACCAGCCCGGGTTCTCCATCACATTGCGCAGGATGACGTTGGGCGTCAACGTGTCGTAATAGCCCATGCCGATGCACGACTTGTTGACCACGTTCTTGCCGGCAATGGCCTTGAGGTCGGCCAGCGCCTCGTTTTCGCGGCGTGGCGCCGGTAGCGGCAAGTCGGCCGGCAGGCGGATGGCGGATGGCACCGTCTGGTCGATCAGGTTTTCCAGGCTGTCGGCGCCGATGGCAGCCAGCATGGCGGCAATTTCAGTCGAACACGGGCCGATGTGGCGGCCGATGAATTCGTCGTGCTGCTCCAGGGCTGAGAGCGGTTGATTGAGCGGCATGGGCGATCCTGTTCAGGCGACGTCGGCCAGGCCTCGATAGGCGGTGGCGTCGAGCATGTTGTTGATATCCGCAACATTGTCCGGCTTCAGCTTGAACAGCCAGGTCGCGTAGGCATCCTGATTGACTGTTTCCGGCGCATCGGCGGCGGCCTGATTGACTTCGGTGACGATGCCGGAGATCGGCGCGTAGACGTCTGCAGCGGCCTTCACGGATTCGACGACGGCGATTTCCTTTTCAGCGACGTAGTGCCCGCCAACGTCCGGAAGTTCGATAAACACGAGGTCGCCAAGCGCCTCCTGCGCGTGATCGGTAATGCCGACGGTAATGATGCCATCGGCGTCGAGCAGCAGCCATTCGTGGGAGGGGGCGTATCTGAGGTTGTCGGGAACGTAGGACATGTTTTTCTCCTTGGAGGGAATGGTTAAATGACTGCTTTGCCGTTGCGGGCAAATACGGGTTTGGTAACCCTGGCCTTGAGTAACTTGCCGCGAATGTCGACCTCGACTTCGTCGCCGACCTGGACGCCGAGCGGCAGGCGGGCAAGCGCGATCGATTGCTGCAATGTTGGTGAGAAACTACCGGAGGTAATTTCGCCAATACCATGTTTCGTAATGACTTGTTGGTGGCCTCGTAGCACACCCTTGTCGAGCAGGATCAGCCCGAGGAAGGCTTTCTGCTGGCCGGTTGCGGTCAACGCCGGTTTTCCGACGAATTCGCGCTCGTCCTTCATGGCGACTGTCCAGGCAAGACCGGCGTCGAGCGGAGAAACCGTTTCATCCATGTCCTGGCCGTAGAGATTCATGCCGGCTTCGAGGCGCAGCGTGTCGCGGGCGCCCAGGCCGCAGGGGGCGACGCCGGCATCCTTCAGTTTGTTCCACAGGGCTTCGGCTTCGTCGGTTGGCAGCATGATTTCGTAGCCGTCCTCGCCGGTGTAGCCGGTGCTGGCGATGAAATACTGGCCCACTTCGGCGGCGAAGAAAGGTTTCAGATCGGCAATGGCCGCTTTGGCTTGCGGCAGGATGTCCCACACCCTGGCGCGGGCGTTCGGTCCCTGTACGGCGATGATGGCCAGGCTGTTTTCGCCTGTGCGGCGTTGCGCGATGCTCACGTCCATCTTCCATTCGGCCGCTTTCGCGTGCATCCAGGCCAGATCCTTGTCGGCCGTCCCGGCGTTGATGACGATGCGGAAGCGCGTGTCGGTCAGGAAGTAGATGATCAGGTCGTCGATGACACCCCCCGCTTCGTTGAGCATGGCAGAGTAAAGAGCCTTGCCCGAAACGGTGAGTTTGGCGACATCGTTGGCGACGAGGCGGGAGAGAAATGGCCGGCAATCTGGGCCGGCGAGATCGACCGGGCACATGTGCGAAACATCGAACATGCCGCAGTTGTTGCGCACCGCATGGTGTTCCTCGATTTGCGAACCGTAGTTGACCGGCATGTCCCAACCGCCAAAGTCGACCATCCGGGCGCCAAGCGCACGGTGAGCAGTATTTAAGACTGTTTTTCTCAGCATATCAATCCTTTGCGAACCTTTGTTGATGCCAGTTCTAGAAACGGAAAATGGGTGAAACGAAAGAAACACTTCTTGCGTTTCACCCCTCTGTCCTCGATACCTGAGAGATTTGCCCCATCGGTGGGTGTCGACCGCGACAGTCTTCACCTCTCTCCAGAGTTTCAGCAGCCAAGCTGCTGATTCCGCGGTCCTTTTGCCTGAGCGTTTTCGGGTGGATTTGCGCCTTCGGCGGCAGCTCGCGCTGCGCTCTCCCACGGAACGAAGGCACTATATCGGGATGCCGATATCTAATCAACCTGCGCCGGTGCGCCGCCGAAGCGGGGCGTCGGCGGCCTTCATGTTAAACTCATCGTTTATTCAACAGCGCCAGTCCGTGACTCCAGCCAATTTCGATTTTCACTGCCATTCGATCGTTTCGGACGGCCTTCTGCCGCCACACGAGGTGGCCAGGCGGGCGGCGGCCAATGGCGTCGATCTGTGGGCGCTGACCGACCATGACGACATGGGCGGCCTCGCCGTCGCACGGGCGACGGCTGAGGAAGTTGGCATGAATTTCGTGAATGGCGTGGAAATCTCCATCGAATGGCAGGGCGTTCCAATCCATATCGTCGGCCTCGGTTTCGATGCCGCGCACCCGGCGCTGTCCGGCGGGCTGGACGAACTGCGCCTCGGGCGCAGCGAGCGGGCCAAGCGGATGGGCGAGGCGCTGGCCGACATCGGAATACCGGGCGTCTATGAAGGCGCCATGTGCTTCGTGACCAATCCCAGTCTGATTTCGCGGGCCCATTTTGCCCGCTACCTGGTGTCGATCGGCATCGCCCGCGACGTGCCGGGTGTCTTCCAGCATTACCTGACGCCGGGCAAGCCGGGCTATGTCGATCATCGCTGGGCGACGTTGGCGGAAGCCGTCGGCTGGATCAATGAGGCCGGGGGCGTGGCGGTGGTCGCGCATCCCGGACGCTACAAGATGTCAGGTGCCCAGATGCGCCAGTTCCTCGGCGATTTCAAGGACTTGGGCGGGCAGGGAATCGAGGTGACATGTGGCAGCCATTCGCCCGACCATGTGCTGCACTTCGCCCGTCTGGCGCGTCACTTTGCCTTCCATGCCTCGCGCGGCTCCGATTTTCACGGCCCCGCAGAAAGTTATGTCGATCTTGGCAAGCTGCCGCAGCTACCGGAAGACCTCAAGCCAATCTGGCGACTGGTGCGCTGATCCATGGCTCGTGTCGTCAATATTCACCCGGATTCGCCGCAACCGCGCCTGCTTGTTCAGGCCGCGCAGTTTGTCCGCGACGGCGCCGTGGTCGCGCTGCCGACGGATTCCTGTTACGCCCTCGGCTGCCATCTCGGCGACAAGGAAGCGATGGATCGCATTCGCCTGATTCGTCAGATGGACGAGCGCCATCACCTGACGTTGATGGTGCGCGATCTCTCCGAAATCGCCCATTTTGCCCGCGTCGACAACGCCCAGTACCGGCTGCTCAAGGCCACCACGCCGGGCAGCTACACCTTCATTCTCGAAGGCACCAAAGAGCTGCCACGCCGCGTGCTGCATCCCAAGCGCAAGACCATCGGTCTGCGCGTGCCGGATCACCCGGTGGCGCTGGCGCTGCTGGAGGAGCTGAATGAGCCGCTGCTGACGACGACCCTGCAGTTGCCGGGTGACGAGGCACCGCTGACCGAAGGTTGGGAAATCCAGGATCGCCTGGACGACCAGATTCAGCTGATTCTCGATGCCGGCCACTGCGGTACCGAGCCGACCACCATCATCGACCTGACCGGCTCGGCACCCGAGCTGGTTCGTGCCGGTCGTGGCCCGCTGGCGCCCTTTGGCCTGGGCTGACATGGACATCAACGCGCTGATCCAGAACATCGCTGTCGCCGCGTTGCCGGTGATCTTTGCGATCACCCTGCACGAAGCCGCCCACGGCTACGCCGCCCGCCATTTCGGCGATCCGACTGCCTGGCAGCTCGGGCGCATCAGCCTAAATCCGCTGCGTCATATCGATCCCGTCGGTACCGTCCTCATTCCAGCCGCCATCCTGCTGTTTTCCGGGGGCAGTTTCCTGTTCGGCTATGCCAAACCGGTGCCGGTCGATTTCACTCGCCTGCGCAATCCGAAAAAAGACATGTTCTGGGTCGCCGCCGCCGGACCGGCCGCCAACCTGTTCATGGCCTGCTGCTGGGCCTTGCTGCTCAAGCTGGCCTGGGAAATGCCAGGCAACATGTTTACGCTGCCGCTGACCGAAATGAGCAAGATCGGCATCATCGTCAACTGCGTGCTGATGGTACTCAATCTCCTGCCGCTGCCGCCGCTCGACGGCGGGCGCATCGCCGTCAGCCTGCTGCCGCACAGGTTGGCCTGGCAGTTTGCCAAGCTGGAGCGCTGGGGCTTCCCGATTTTGCTGCTCCTGTTGTTCACCGGTATTCTCGGCGACGTCATGAATCCGCTGGTGACCCTCGTGGCGCGGGCCATCGAATCCATTTTTGGGCTTTATTGATCGATTATGTACGCAGAACGTGTTCTTTCCGGGATGCGCCCCACCGGCGCGTTGCACCTTGGCCATTACCACGGCGTTCTCAAGAACTGGGTGCGGCTCCAGCACGAGTACCCATGCCTGTTCTTCGTGGCCGACTGGCACGCCTTGACCACGCAGTACGACAACCCGCAGGGCATCGAGCAGGCGAGCTGGGACATGGTTATCGACTGGCTGGCGGCCGGCGTCGACCCCAACCAAGCGACGCTGTTCATCCAGTCACGGGTGCCCGAGCACGCCGAACTGCACCTGCTGATGTCGATGATGACGCCGCTCGGCTGGCTGGAACGCGTCCCGACCTACAAGGACCAGCAGGAAAAGCTGGCCGGCAAGGATCTGACCACCTACGGCTTCCTCGGCTACCCGCTGCTGATGAGCGCCGACATCCTGATTTACCGCGCCGACAAGGTGCCGGTCGGCGAAGACCAGATTCCGCACGTCGAATTCACCCGCGAACTGGCGCGCCGCTTCAATCACATGTACGGCCGCGAACCCGGTTTCGAGGACAAGGCACGCGAAGCGGTCAAGAAATTGGGCAGCAAGAAAGCGCGGCTCTACGAAGACTTGCGCGTCCGCTTCCAGCAGAACGGCGACAAGGAGGCCGTCGAGCAGGCCAAGGCCATGCTCAATGAAATCCAGCATCTTTCGGCGGTCGACCGCGAGCGGCTGTTCGGTTTCCTCGAAGGCACCGGCAAGATGATCCTGGTCGAACCGGGCTACCTGCTGACCGAGGAGTCGAAAATGCCCGGCCTTGATGGCCAGAAGATGTCCAAGTCGTACCACAACACCATCACGCTGCGCGAATCCGAGGAATCGGTGGCCAAGAAGGTCAAGAGCATGCCGACCGATACCAATCGCGTCCGTCGCACCGATCCCGGCGATCCGGCGCGCTGCCCGGTCTGGCAACTGCATCAGGTGTATTCCGACGCCGCGACCCGGGAATGGGCCAGCCACGGCTGCAAGACGGCCGGTATCGGGTGCATCGAATGCAAGCAACCGGTGATCGACGGCATCCTGCGCGAACAGGCGCCGATGCGTGAGCGGGCGCAGGTCTATCTGGACGATCCGACGCTGGTCAAGAACATCATCGCCGACGGCTGCGAAAAAGCCCGCGAACTTGCGCGCGAAACCATGCGCGATGTGCGCGAGGCGATGGGGCTGGAATACAACTGATGTTCGGTTACGACTGGGAAACGCTGATCTGGATCGCCATCGGTTTTGGGGGGCAGGGGCTGTTCATGATGCGCTTCGTCGTCCAGTGGTGGAGCAGCGAAAAGGAAAAGCGCGTCGTGGTGCCGGTCGCCTTCTGGTATTTCAGCATTCTCGGTGGCGTGGTATTGACTGTCTATGCCATTCATCGCAATGACCCGGTGTTCATTTTTGGGCAGGGGCTCGGGTTGATCATCTATTTCCGCAACCTGCACCTGCATTACCGGGGCAAGGGTCGTTCGGCTGCCTCCTGAGATGACTGCTGCGGTCGACCTGCTGGAAAGGCCGGAAATCGAGCCGGTCGCCCGCATCTACGGCGAGGCGATGACGCAGTTGCCGCTCGACCTGTACATCCCGCCCGATGCGCTGGCCGTCATGCTCGATGCCTTCGAAGGGCCGCTCGACCTGCTGCTGTACATGATTCGCCGCGCCAACGTCGACATTCTCGATATTCCAATGGCGCCTTTGACCCGGCAATACCTCGAGTACGTCGAAGCGATGCGCTCGCGCAACCTCGAACTGGCCGCCGACTATCTGGTGATGGCGGCGATGCTGATCGAGATCAAGTCGCGCATGCTGCTGCCGCGCCCGAAGGTCGCGGAAGGGGAAGATGCCGAAGACCCGCGCGCCGAACTGGTGCGCCGGCTGATGGAATACGAGCAGATGAAGCTGGCCGGGCAAAGGCTCAATGAAATGCCACAAGCCGAACGCGAGTTCTTCTGGGTCGAGACGCTGGTCGAAAAATCACTTTACGTGCGCCATCCGGAAGTTTCGGTGGCTGACCTGAAGGAAGCATGGGAAGCGATTTTCCGTCAGGCGAAGCTGAACAAGCACCACAAGATCGGTCGCGAGGAGTTGTCGGTGCGCGAACACATGGGCATCATCCTGCGCCTGTTGCAGGAGCGCGGCGATTTTGTCCGCTTTGAAGACATGTTCGACCCTGCGATGGGTGCCCCCGGCCTGGTCGTGCATTTCCTCGCGATGCTCGAACTGGCGCGCGAACAGCTGATCGAATTTACCCAAACCGAGGCGTTTCAGCCCATTTACGTGAGAGTGCATCAAGGTGGAAGCGAGCCTGGTCAAGAAGGTGCTTGAAGCGGCCCTGCTGGCGGCACGCGAGCCGATGACGCCGCTTGAGCTGCGCAAGATGTTCGATGCCGAATTGTCGACCGATACGCTGCGCAAGCTGCTCGACGAACTGCGCGAGGATTGGGCCGAGCGGCCTGTCGAGTTGATCCAACTGGCGTCCGGCTGGCGTTTCCGGACGCGAGCGGAATTCCTGCCCTACCTTGAACGCCTGAATCCGGAAAAACCGCCCAAATACTCCCGGGCAATGTTGGAAACGCTGGCCATCATCGCCTATCGTCAGCCGGTGACGCGCGGCGACATCGAGGAAATTCGTGGCGTGGCGGTTAACGCCAACGTTATCAAGACGCTTGAAGAGCGCGGCTGGATCGACGTCGTCGGCCATCGCGACACGCCGGGCCGGCCGGCACTGTTTGCCACGACCAAACAATTTCTCGACGATCTCGGCTTGCGCAGCGTCAGCGAACTGCCGCCGCTCGAACAAATCAGCCAGACCCTGGAGCTGAACCATGAAAACTAAACGCACACCGCTTCGTCAATCGCCCAAAAAGAGCGAAGGCGGATTTGAAAAACGGCCTGAAAATGCCGTCGACCGCAACAGTCCGCAACCGCGCACGCGCGGCGTGCGCGGTGACGCGCCAGCAGCCCCGGCGCCGCGCCGCAAGCCGGCGCCCAATACCGGCGGTCGGGCCAATCGCGGTGCCATTGCCCGTGATGGACGCCCGCTGGCCGAAGCCAAGCCCGAGCGCCTGCAGAAGGTGCTGGCCCAGGCCGGCATCGGCTCGCGCCGCGAAATGGAAGAATGGATCGCCGCCGGTCGCATCAGCGTGAACGGCGTGACGGCACAGCTCGGCCAGAGCGTAGTGCCGACCGACAAGATCAAGATCGGCGGCCGCCTGGTCAACGTACGTTTCACGACGACCAAGACGCCGCGTGTAGTGATGTACCATAAGCCTGAAGGCGAGATCGTTTCGCGCGATGATCCCGAAGGGCGTCCGTCGGTGTTCGCCGCGTTGCCGCGTATCCGCGGCGGGCGCTGGATCGCCGTCGGTCGCCTCGATTTCAATACCTCTGGCCTGTTGCTGTTCACCACCTCAGGCGAACTGGCCAATAAACTGACCCACCCGAGTTCGGAACTGGTTCGCGACTACGCCGTACGCGTCCTTGGCGAACTGACGCTGGAGGCCCAGCAGCAGCTGCTGAATGGCATCGAGCTCGAAGATGGCCCGGCCAGCTTCGCCAGTCTGCAGGATGCGGGCGGCGAGGGCGCCAATCACTGGTACCGCGTGACCCTGTACGAAGGCCGTAACCGCGAGGTGCGCCGCATGTTCGAAGCGGTAGGCTGCACCGTCAGCCGTCTGATTCGCGTCCGCTATGGCCCGTTCAACCTGCCGCCGCAATTGAAGCGGGGCCGTGTGCACGAGCTGAACGAGGTCGAGGTCAAGGCCTTGGTGCGCGAGCTGGACAAAATGATCAGGCCGCCGGAGACGCCCCAGGAAAGCACATAAAGTCGGGCCGACGCATTTACCGGGAGGGATAAACTCGTTATAATTCACGGGTTTGTTCCTCCTGCCGTTTTCGGCGGGGCATCTTTTTATTCGAGGTGGGCGTTTCGCCCATTTTTTATTTGTGGCCATGGATTTAAACACGCTGCTGGAAACGACCGTAGTCGGTCTTGGTTATGAACTCGTCGATGTCGAGATGTCGCCGCGCGGCCGCACCATCCGCGTCTTTATCGATGCGCCGGGCAAGGCGACCGGGGTCGATGTCGAGGATTGCGCCAAGGTTTCCAACCAGCTGTCGCGTGTTTTCGAGGTCGAGAACGTCGATTACGACCGTCTCGAAATCTCGTCACCGGGTCTCGATCGTGTGGTCAAAAAGGCGGAAGACTTCGCCCGCTTTGCCGGGCAGGACATCCAGATCAAGCTGCGCATTCCTCAGGGCGGTCGCCGCAATTTTCAGGGTGAGTTGCTTGGCTGCAAGGATGGCAAGGTCGGGCTGCGCCTCGAAAAAGATGATGTGGAACTGGAATTCACCAATATCGAGAAGGCACGTCTGGTGCCCCGTTTCGACTGAAGGACTAGGAGGTTTTAGCCCATGAGCCGTGAAATTTTGCTGCTGGTCGATGCTCTGGCCCGCGAGAAGAATGTCAGCAAGGAGATCGTTTTCGGTGCCCTTGAACTGGCGCTCGCGTCAGCCACCAAGAAGCGCATCCACGACGAGGCCGACGTGCGCGTTTCGATCGATCGCGAGAGCGGTAACTACGATTCCTTCCGTCGCTGGCAGGTCGTGCCGGACAACGAGTACGTCAACGAATTCCTCGAGGTGCCGCTGTCCGAGGCGCAGAAGGACGATCCCGAAGTCGAGGCCGGCGATTCGCTGGAAGAGCCGCTCGAGCCGATCGATTTCGGCCGCATCGGCGCCCAGGCCGCCAAGCAGGTCATCCTGCAGAAGATCCGCGACGCCGAGCGCGAACAGGTGTTGAACGACTTCCTCGAGCGCAAGGAACACCTGGTCACCGGATCGGTGAAGCGCATCGAGCGCGGCAACGCCATCATCGAGGCCGGCCGCATCGAGGCGGTGCTGCCGCGCGACCAGATGATTCCCAAGGAGAACCTGCGCGTCGGCGACCGTGTCCGCGCCTACCTGCTGAAGATCGACCGCGCCGCGCGCGGCCCGCAGCTGATCCTCTCCCGCACCGCGCCGGAGTTCATCATCAAGCTGTTCGAGCTGGAAGTGCCGGAGATGGAAGACGGCCTGCTCGAGATCAAGTCGGCGGCCCGCGACCCCGGCGTGCGCGCCAAGATCGCCGTCAAGTCCAACGACCCGCGCGTCGATCCGATCGGCACCTGCGTCGGCATGCGCGGCTCGCGCGTCACGGCGGTGACCAACGAGCTGGCCGGCGAGCGCGTGGATATCGTCCTCTGGTCGGCCGATCCCGCCCAGTTCGTCATCGGCGCCCTGGCGCCGGCCGAGGTCAGCAGCATCGTGGTGGACGAGGAGAAGCACAGCATGGACGTGGTGGTGGACGAGGACAACCTGGCCATCGCCATCGGCCGTTCCGGCCAGAACGTGCGCCTGGCCTCCGAGCTCACCGGCTGGGCCATCAACCTGATGACCGTCGAGGAATCCCAGAAGAAGTCCGAGGCCGAGCACGGCACCATCCGCGCGCTCTTCATGGAAAAGCTCGACGTGGATGAGGAAGTCGCCGACATCCTCATCGAGGAAGGCTTCTCCACGGTCGAGGAGATCGCCTACGTGCCGCTCAACGAGATGCTGGAAATCGAGGCTTTCGACGAGGACACGGTGAACGAACTGCGCAACCGCGCCCGCAACGTGCTGCTGACCGAGGCGATCGTGGACGAGGAGCAGCTGGAAAACGTCGCCGAAGACATGCTCAATCTGGAAGGCATGGACAAGCCGCTGGCGGCCAAGCTGGCGCGCGCCAACATCCGCAGCCGCGACGACCTGGCCGACCTGGCGGTCGACGAGCTGGTGGAACTGTCCGGCATCGACGACGAGCGGGCCAAGAATCTGATCACCACGGCGCGTGCGCACTGGTTCGAGTAAGGAGCCGACATGGCACAGACGAGCGTAAGTCAATTCGCCAGCGAGCTGAAGATGCCCGCTGCCTCGCTGCTTGAGCAGCTGGCCAAGGCCGGCGTCGGCAAGAAGGGCGAGACCGACCTGCTCAGCGACGCCGACAAGACCCGGCTGCTCGACTACCTGCGCAAGTCGCATGGCGCCACCGAGAGCAAGTCGAAGATCACCCTGACGCGCAAGCAGACCACCGAGATCAAGAAATCCGACGCCACCGGCAAGGCGCGCACGATCCAGGTCGAAGTCCGCAAGAAGCGCGTCTTCGTCAAGCGCGACGAGACCCCGCCGGTCGAGACGCCGCCGCCGGCGCCCAGCGCCGCGCCGCTGCCGGTGGTGGATGCCGAGCAGGCCCGCCTGCGCGAGATGGAGTCGCAGAAACAATCCGAACTGATGGCGCGCCAGGCGGCGGAGCTGAAGGAAAAGCAGGAACGCGAGGTCAAGGCGCGCCAGGAGGCCGAGGAAAAGCAGGCCCAGCAGGCCGCCGCCGAAGCGGCCAAGGCCAAGGCGCCGGATGCCGCCGCGCCGGGTACCACCGGCACCCTCCACAAGCCGGCCGGCAAGCCCGACAAGAAAGACGAGAAGCAGAAGAAGGCCGCCGCGGCCTGGAAAGAAGAGGCCGCCAAGAAGCGCACCATCAAGACCCGCGGCGACACCGGCGGCGCCTCCGGCTGGCGCGGCGCCAAGGGCGGCGGCCGCCATCGCCACCAGCAGCACGAGGAGCATGCCCAGGCGCAGATGCCGGCCGAGCCCATCGTGCGCGAGGTGCTGGTGCCCGAGACCATTACCGTTGCCGACCTGGCGCACAAGATGGCGGTCAAGGCCGCCGAGGTGATCAAGGTGCTGATGAAGCTCGGCTCCATGGTCACCATCAACCAGGTGCTCGACCAGGAGACGGCGATGATCGTCGTCGAGGAGATGGGCCACGTCGCCAAGGCCGCCAAGCTGGACGACCCGGATGCACTGCTGGCCGAAGCCCAGCAGGAGCACAAGGACGTCGCGCTCGAGCCGCGAGCCCCGGTGGTGACCGTGATGGGCCACGTCGACCACGGCAAGACCTCGCTGCTCGACTACATCCGCAAGACCCGCGTCGCCCACGGCGAGGCGGGCGGCATCACCCAGCACATCGGCGCCTACCACGTCGAGACCCCGCGCGGCATGGTGACCTTCCTCGACACGCCGGGCCACGAGGCGTTTACCGCCATGCGCGCCCGCGGCGCCAAGGCCACCGACATCGTGATCCTGGTGGTGGCGGCCGACGACGGCGTGATGCCGCAGACCAAGGAAGCCATCCACCATGCCAAGGCCGCCAACGTGCCGCTGGTGGTGGCGGTGAACAAGATCGACAAGCCGGAAGCCAACCCCGACCGCGTCAAGCAGGAACTGGTGGCCGAAAGCGTCCTGCCGGAAGAGTACGGCGGCGATTCGCCCTTCGTCCCGGTGTCGGCCAAATCCGGCCAGGGCATCGACGACCTGCTCGAACAAGTGCTGCTGCAGGCCGAGGTGCTGGAACTCAAGGCGCCGAAGGACACCCTGGCCAAGGGCCTCATCATCGAATCCCGTCTCGACAAGGGCAAGGGTCCGGTGGCCACCATGCTGGTGCAGTCGGGCACGCTCAAGCGCGGCGACATCCTGCTGGCCGGCGCCGTGTATGGCCGCGTGCGCGCCATGCTTGACGAGAACGGCGCGCCGATCGAGGCGGCCGGGCCTTCGATTCCGGTCGAGATCCAGGGCCTCTCCGACGTGCCGATGGCCGGCGACGAGGCCTTGGCCCTGCCCGACGAGCGCAAGGCGCGCGAGATCGCGCTGTTCCGCCAGGGCAAGTTCCGCGACGTCAAGCTGGCCAAGCAGCAGGCGGCCAAGCTGGAGAACATGTTCGAGCAGATGGGCGAGGGCGAGGTGAAGAGCCTGGCGCTGATCGTCAAGGCCGATGTGCAGGGCTCGCAGGAGGCGCTGTCCCACGCCCTGCAGAAGCTGTCCACCGGCGAGGTCAAGGTCAACATCATCCACGCCGCGGTGGGCGGTATCAGCGAATCCGACGTCAACCTGGCCTCGGCCTCCAAGGCCGTCATCATCGGCTTCAACACCCGTGCCGATGCCAGCGCCCGCAAGGCCGCCGAGAACACCGGCGTCGACATCCGCTACTACAACATCATCTACGACGCCGTGGACGAGGTGAAGGCGGCGTTGTCCGGCATGCTGGCGCCGGAGAAGAAGGAGAATGCCGTTGGCCTGGTCGAGATTCGCCAGGTGTTCCGCATCTCCAGGGTCGGTTCGGTGGCCGGCTGCTACGTGCTCGACGGCCTGGTGCGCCGCGGCTCGCAGGTGCGCCTGCTGCGCGACAACGTCGTGATCTGGACCGGCGAGCTGGATTCGCTGAAGCGCTTCAAGGATGACGTGCGCGAGGTCAAGGCCGGCTTCGAGTGCGGCCTGTCGCTGAAGAACTACAACGACATCCAGGAAGGCGACCAGCTCGAGGTCTTCGAGATCGAGGAAGTGGCGCGGAGCCTGTAAGCGCGCCATTCACCCATGCCGAAGGAGTTCTCCCGCAGCAGCCGGGTCGCCGAGCAGGTGCAGCGTGAGCTGGCCGAGCTGATCCGGCTGGAGCTGAAGGACCCGCGCGTCGGCCTGATCACCCTCACCGGCGTCGAACTGACGCCGGATTACGCCCACGCCAAGGTCTTCTATACCACCCTCGCCGAGCCGTCCGCCCGGCCCGGCATCGAGGCCGGCCTGCGCGCCGCCTCCGGCTTCCTGCGGCGCGAGCTGGGGCGACGCATCCGCATCCACACGCTGCCCCAGCTGCATTTCGTCCTCGACGAATCGATCGAGCGAGGCGACCGCCTGTCCCGCCTGATCGACGAGGCGGTCAAGTCCGACCGCCACCAGTGAGCCGTCCGCAGCGTTCGCCGCGGGTTCGCATCGACGGCGTCCTGCTGCTCGACAAGCCGGGCGGCATGACCTCGAACGCCGCCCTGCAGAAGGCCCGATGGCTGTTCAATGCCGCCAAGGCCGGCCATACCGGCACCCTCGATCCGATGGCGACCGGGCTGCTGCCGCTGTGCCTCGGCGAGGCCACCAAGTTCGCCGGTGAATTGCTCGATGCCGACAAGGCCTACGAGGCGACGCTGCACCTCGGCGTCACCACCGACACGGCCGATGCCGAGGGATCGGTGCTGCAGACCCGCCCGGTGGCGGTCGCCCGCGACCAGGCGGAAGCCGCGCTGGCCCGCTTCCGCGGCGCGATCGACCAGGTGCCGCCGATGCACTCGGCCCTCAAGCGCGACGGCCGTCCTCTCTACGAATACGCCCGCCAGGGCATCGAGGTCGAGCGCGCGCCGCGCCCCGTCGTCATCCATGCGCTGGAACTGCGCCGCCTGGAAGGCGAGCGGCTGGACATCGCCGTCGCCTGCAGCAAGGGCACCTACGTGCGCACCTTGGCCCAGGACATCGGCGAGGTCCTCGGCTGCGGCGCCCATCTTGCCGCCCTGCGGCGCACCCGCATCGGCCGCCTCCGGCTGGAGGACGCGGTCACGCTCGAATCGATCGAGGCCCTGCCGTCCGAATCGCGCCCCGGCCTGCTGCAGCCCGCCGATGCCCTGCTGGCGGACTTGCCGCGCCTCGACCTGGAGCAGAGCGAGGCGCTGCGCCTGTGTCAGGGCCAGGCCCTGCGGGCCGGGCCGGGGAGCGCCGGCCGGGTGCGCCTGTATGGGCCTGACGGCGGCTTTCTCGGGGTGGGCCGCCGGGACGGAGCCGGCCAGCTGGCGCCGCTCCGGCTGGTCATGTCAGTCATTGAAAAATAGGGATTTTTTATTGCCGCGAGCGGGGCGCGCAGGTATAATCCGCCCCTTCATTCGGATCACGAATGAAATTCCAAGGGGTGCAGTGCTCTATCAAACCGGGGCGGCACCTGTTATCAACCGAGTTTGAGAGAAAATTCAAATGGCATTTACCACCGCCGACAAGGCCAAAGTCGTGGCCGAATTCCAGCGTGCGCAAGGCGACACCGGCTCGCCCGAAGTGCAGATCGCGCTGCTGACCAACCGCATCAACGACCTCACCGGTCACTTCAAGGAACACGTCAAGGACCACCACTCGCGCCGCGGCCTGCTGCGCATGGTGAGCCAGCGTCGCAAGCTGCTCGACTACCTGAAGCGCACCAACGCCGACAGCTATCGGGCGTTGATCGAGCGCCTTGGCCTGCGCAAATAAGGCGACGATGCACCTTGCCGCAACCGATGTGCCGGCGGCGCCCGTAGCGGGCGCGCCGGCTTTGTCGCTTTCGGAGCGGCCGTGTCCGCCCCGAGCTGATTGAAAGGATACTGCCTTGCTGACTGCAACCAAGAAAAGCTTTTCCTACGGTGCCCACACCGTAACCCTGGAGACCGGCGAGATCGCCCGCCAGGCCCACGGCGCCGTCCTGGTGAACATGGACGAGACCGTGGTGCTCGCCACCGTCGTCGCCGCCAAGGAACCCAAGCCCGGCCAGGACTTCTTCCCCCTCACCGTCGATTACATCGAGAAGGTCTATGCCGCCGGCCGCATTCCCGGCGGCTTCTTCAAGCGCGAGGGCCGTCCCTCGGAGAAGGAGATCCTCACCTCGCGCCTGATCGACCGCCCGATCCGCCCGCTCTTCCCGGACGGCCTCTACAACGACGTGCAGGTGGTGATCACCGTGCTGTCGAGCAACCCCGAAATCGATCCGGACATCCCGGCCATGATCGGCGTTTCCGCTGCGCTGTCGATTTCCGGCATCCCCTTCAACGGCCCGATCGGCGCCGCCCGCGTCGGCTACATCAATGGCCAGTACGTGCTGTGCCCGACCATGTCGCAGGTCAAGGAGAGCCAGCTCAACCTGGTCGTCGCCGGCACTGCCTCCGCCGTGCTGATGGTCGAGTCCGAGGCCCAGGAACTGTCCGAGGACGTCATGCTGGGCGCCGTGGTCTTTGGCCATGAGCAGATGCAGGCCGCCATCAACGCCATCAACGAGCTGGTGGAAGTCGCCGGCAAGCCCGAGTGGAACTGGCAGCCGCCGGCCAGGGACGAGGCGCTGATCGCCCGTGTCGCCGAGCTGGCCGAGGCCGAGCTGCGCGCCGCCTACCGGATCACCAGCAAGCAGGCGCGCACCGTCAAGTGCCGCGAGGTGACCAAGAAGACCATCGAGGCGCTGTGCACGGGCGAAGGCGCCCCCGACGCCACCACGATCGGCAACCTGATTTTCGAACTCGAGGCGAAGATCGTCCGCAACCAGATCCTCGACGGCGAGCCGCGCATCGACGGTCGCGACACCCGCACCGTGCGCCCGATCAGCATCCGCCACGGCGTCCTGCCGCGCACCCACGGTTCGGCGCTGTTCACCCGCGGCGAGACCCAGGCGCTGGTGGTGGCCACCCTCGGCACCGGCCGCGACGAGCAGATCATCGACGCCCTGCAGGGCGAGTACCGCGAGCGCTTCCTCCTGCACTACAACATGCCGCCCTTCGCCACCGGCGAGACCGGCCGCGTCGGCAGCCCGAAACGCCGCGAGATCGGCCACGGCCGCCTGGCCAAGCGCGCGCTGATCGCCGTGCTGCCCTCGGCCGAGGAATTCAGCTACTCGATGCGGGTGGTCTCCGAGATCACCGAGTCGAACGGCTCCAGCTCGATGGCCTCCGTCTGCGGCGGCTCGCTGGCGCTGATGGATGCCGGCGTGCCGCTGAAAGCCCACGTGGCCGGCATCGCCATGGGCCTGATCAAGGAAGGCAACCGTTTCGCCGTGCTGACCGACATCCTCGGCGACGAGGACCACCTCGGCGACATGGACTTCAAGGTGGCCGGCACCGACAACGGCGTCACCGCCCTGCAGATGGACATCAAGATCCAGGGCATCACCAAGGAGATCATGCACGTCGCCCTGACCCAGGCCAACGAGGCCCGCATGCACATCCTCGGCCTGATGAAGTCGTCGATGCAGGCGCCGAGCGAGATTTCCACCTACGCCCCGCGCCTGATCACCATGAAGATCAATCCGGAGAAGATCCGCGACGTGATCGGCAAGGGCGGCGCGGTGATCCGCGCCCTCACCGAGGAGACCGGGACCGTCATCGACATCAACGACGACGGCACCGTGACCATCGCCTCGGTCAGCGCCGAAGCCGGCGCCCTGGCCAAGAAGCGCATCGAGGACATCACCGCCGAGGTGGAAGTCGGTCGGATCTACGACGGCACCGTGCTGCGCCTGCTCGACTTTGGCGCCATCGTGCAGATCCTGCCGGGCAAGGACGGCCTGCTGCACATCTCGCAGATCGCCAACGAGCGCGTCAACCAGGTCTCCGACTACCTCAAGGAAGGCCAGGCCGTGCGCGTCAAGGTGCTGGAGGCCGACGAGAAGGGCCGCGTGCGCCTGTCCATGAAGGCCGCCGCAGAAGCCGCCCCGGCCCAGCAGTAAGCCCCCTCCGGGCAATAAAAAAGGACGCTTCGGCGTCCTTTTTTATTGTGCTGCAGCCGGCTTACTTGGCGACCTGCTTCTCCCGCAGTTCCTCGAGCGTCTTGCAGTCGATGCACATCGTGGCGGTGGGGCGGGCCTCCAGGCGCTTCAAGCCGATCTCCACGCCGCAGGAATCGCAGTAGCCGTACTCCCCCTTCTCGATGCGGACCAGGGCCTCGTCGATCTTCTTGATCAGCTTGCGCTCGCGGTCGCGGTTGCGCAGCTCGAGCGCGATGTCGGACTCCTGGCTGGCGCGGTCGTTGGGGTCGGCGAACACGGTCGCCTCGTCCTGCATCGTGTGCACCGTGCGCTCGATGTCATCCACCAGCTCGCCCTTGAGCGAATCGAGGATCGCGCGGAAGTGGGCCAGCTGCTTCTCGCTCATGTATTCCTCGCCGGCAGCGGGAACGTAGGGCGGGAATTGCTTGTGCAGGGTATCTTCAGCCATGGATCGACTTCCGTAGAGGGTGTTGATTGGTGAGGTCCGACTTAATAACAGAATCAACCCGGTGCAGCAAGCATACCCCGGATCGCCCTGGCGTGCCCCGTGTCGGACCGCGCGTTCCCGGCTGCGAGTGCGCGGCTGCCGCGCTGCGGAGCCGCGGCGGAGGCGCCGCCAGGGCCCCGGACGGTCGCGGTGCTCAGGGGCTGGCGGCGGGTTTGCCGCCGTACTGCAGCAGCAGGTCGCAGCTCCTGCCGCCGGAAAACCAGCGCGCCACCACGCGTACGCCGCCGGCGAAGGCGAAGACGAACTCGTGCGAAACCGGGCGTTCGCGCACCGACCAGGTGGGCGCCGCGCCGAGCCGGGGGGCGAGGCTGGCCGCGTAGGCGGCGCCGTGCGCACGGCAGGCCTCGGCATCGGCCAGCGTGACCGCGCCGGCGCCCTGCGCGGGGATGGCGAGGATCTCCTCGATCCTGGCGTCGGCGCCGGCCATCGCCATCACCGACAGCGACTCGCCGGCCACACGCAGCACCACGCCGATCTGGTCGCGTTCGTCGCAGCCCGGGCCGATCCGTGCGGCGGCAGGATCGAAGCGCCGGGTGGCGCGCGCGGCGTCGGCAAGCGGAACGCCGAGCAACATCGGACCGATGCCGCGGGGGGTGAGCGCCGCCTCTTCGGTGGGTGGCGCACAGCCCGCGGCGGCGAGCGTCAGGACGAGCGCCGACGCCATTGCGAGGGCGGCGGGCGGGTGGGCGCGCGACCCGGCTTCGCAACGGCTGCGGCGATCGGATCCGCTCACTGCGCCCGGATCACACCGCAGAAGAAGCGCCCGCCGGCGCCGCCGATCGGCTGACTGGCGTGGTCGTCGCGGTTCTCGTGGATCACCAGCGCGGCGCCGTCGGCGTCGAGGATGGCGGCGCGTCCGCCCGCGCCCGAGAGGCTGGCGAGGGCGGTGAAGAACTCCGCCTCGACGCCGCCGTCGGCATGCACGAAGAGGTTGGGCAGGTCGCCGGCGTCGGGGCCATCCGGGTTCATCAGCCCGTGCGGCCTTGCCGCCGGGTTCAGGTGGCCCTTCGAGGCGACGAAGCCCTGCGCGCCGTCCTCGCAGGTGCCCACCGAATGGATGTGGATCGCCTTCGGCCCAGGCGGCAGCCCCTTGGCGACCACGTGGACCAACACGCCGTGGGGCCCCTCGACCAGGGTCGCGGTGCCCACCTCGGCGCCCTGGCGATCGAGCAAACGGGCGCTCGCACGCTCGGCGGCGAGGGCGGGCAGGGCGAGCGTGGTGGCAAGGAGCGCGGCGGCGAGGGCGGCGGGTTTGATCATGGCTGTTCTCCTGTTGGAATGCGTCCAGAGTCTCAAGCATAGGACAAACCGGCAGGCATGCACGCCCCAAGGCGGGCCGCGGCGGTACATCCGGTGGCACGCACCGCGGCGAGGGCTTAACATCGGCGGCTCATCAGAAACGGAGATTTCCATGGCTTCCTCCCCCGACAGCATCAGCATGGCGCTGTTCTGCGACTTCGAGAACGTGGCGCTGGGCGTGCGGGACGCGAAGTACGAGAAGTTCGACATCAAGCGGGTGCTCGAGCGCC
>JAEUOH010000141.1 GCA_016790845.1 Dechloromonas sp. | reverse complement strand
AAATAGCGATCAAAATACGCGTAATCGAGGCTTGGCGGATGCCATTATCAATGCTATCGGTAATGGCTTTAGTGGATGGAGAGATTCCAGTTGGAATAGAACGGTAGAGGTTACGACACCGATTGGTACGACCTACAACGGTGCGACGCTTGGCGGAACCGTCAGTACCATTACGCTGTCCATCAGCCAAGCCTTTGCCGCAGGTCAAAATTCGGGCGCGACAGTTGCCGTTCCGGGTGAATTCAAGCGTTTCGATATCGTTTCGGGTCAGACCTATGGCAACCTGGTGGTGAATGGAACGACGATTGTTGACCGCTCCGGTCGTACGGATTGTGCTGCAAGGCCAAATTGTACGTATGACGAAGAGCTGCGAAATTATGCCAACTGGGTTGCATGGTACCGTTCCCGCATGCAGATGATGAAAACCTCGGTGAGTCAGGCGTTCAAGACGGTCGATACCCGTTACCGAGTCGGGTTTATCACGATCAACGACCGTACCAACAACTATCTGGCGATTTCCAAGTTCAATACGACCCAGAAAGCCAACTGGTATGCCAAGTTGTTCAACGTTGACGCCAATGGAGGTACGCCTCTGCGTTCTACGCTGGCGCGCGTTGGAAGAATGTTTGCCGGGCAATCTAGGATTAATTCCGGAGATGAAGATCCCGTCGAGTACTCGTGTCAGCAGAATTTTGCGTTGCTGACGACAGATGGCTATTGGAACTCTGATAGTACTAGCTCCACCGACAATCCGGATGTCAGGGGGCTTTTCCCATTCGGTTCGAGCAGCAACAGTCAGGTCGGCAATCAGGATGCTGACCCGGTGCCGAGGCCTCAGTTCGAGGGACCGACGGCTACCTTCAATACGCTGGCGGACGTGGCAAAGTATTTCAACTCCAGGGATCTGCGTGATTCGACACTTGCGGGCTATAACTCGACGACGGTAAGCAACTGTTTGGTTAGCGGAACAGACGACGACAATTCAGCGATCACGTACAGTAATCGGGATGTTTGTGCTAACAACGTATTCGTTACGCCGACCGACAACAATGTCATGCAGCACATGACTACGTTTACGTTGGGTTTGGGTGTCGATGGAACCTTGCAGTATCAGCCTGACTATAAGACGACGACAGACACCAATTCGGATTTTTACAGAATCAAGAACGGAACCGGCAATCCGACGTTGAACTGGCCAGTTCCAACAGAAAACAATGAAACGACTGTAGATGACCTTTGGCATGCCGCAGTCAATGGTGGTGGAACCTATTTTAGTGCCAAAGATCCGGCGCAATTGAACCGGGGTTTGAGTAGTGCCTTGGCCTCCATTACCGCACAAACCGGCGCTGGCGCGGCGGCGGCAACAAGTACGCTGACACCTACCAATGGCGACAATTTCGCTTACGTGGCGAGTTATACGACGGCAAAGTGGACAGGTAATCTGGAAGCGCGTTGTATCAATACACAGACCGGCAATGTCAGCGAAAAGGCGAGTTGGTGTGCTGAAAATGTTTCTGGCGATTCAAATGTCTGTAACTCGCCGTCCACGTTGGTTACGGAAACCTCAAATGGCTGTAACGTTACCTATTGTGTAAATACGACATCCACGCCAACTGACTGTACCAACAGCGATGGTATTTTTGTCGCTCCGAGCACATGCAAAGTTGAAATCAGACCCGCTTGTACCGGAACGCTTTTGTCCGAGGTGTCGCCAACAGATGCGCGTAGCGTCAAAGTCAAGGGAGCATCCGGTTCATTCGTCGAATTTGACTCTGCGTTTGCGACTGCTAATCCCACTTACTTCGATTCGACGAAGCTTGCTGGCTTGTCTCAGTGGCCAGCACTCAGCAGTGCCCAGCAGACGCTGGCGGTTGGGGCAACTCTGGTGAATTACTTGCGGGGCAACAAGACCTATGAGGACTCAAATTCAAACGCAGTTCCGTTGAATCGTCTTTTCCGTACCCGGGAAGCAGTATTGGGAGACTTGATCGATGCCCAGCCGGTGTATATGGGTAAGCCGCAACTCTCTTATGTGGACTCTGGGTACTCGGCATTTGCAGTAACTCAAACCACTCAGTACGCGACTACTGGTGGAACTGTTTACGCTGCATCTAACGACGGGATGTTGCACGCGTTCGACGCCAGAAATGGAAACGAGCGTTGGGCTTTTATTCCGACGCCGGTTCTGCCGGAGCTTTGGCGACTTGCTGATAACGCCTATGGCAGCAATCACCGAAACTACGTCAATGGCACCCCCGTGGTGACGGATGTCTATTGCCCAAGCAACTGCGGGACACCGTCGACCGCGCGCTGGAAAACGATTTTGGTTGGTGGATTGAATGGTGGGGGGCGCGGTTACTACGCGATAGATGTGACGAATCCGGACAGCCCGTCATTGTTGTGGGAATTCACAAATGCAAATGACAAAGATCTGGGCTATACCTTCGGCAACCCGATCGTCACGAAAAAATCTGATGGAACTTGGGTGGTGGTGTTCGCTTCCGGATACAACAATGCGACGGCCGGAAACGATACCAACGGAGATGGCAAGGGTTACGTATACGTTCTTAACGCGAATACGGGATCGCTGCTGAGCAAAATTCCGACCAACGAGGGGTCCAATGCGGATCCGAGTGGCTTGGCTAAGCTTGCGGGCTGGGCTGACAACATTACGAAAAACAACACCGTAGGTTCGATCTATGGTGGCGATTTGAAAGGAAATCTGTGGCGATTCAACATCAATACCGGGACCGCTTTCAAACTGGCGGTGTTGAGAGATTCCAGCATGCTGCCCCAGCCTGTTACCAGCGAGCCATCATTGGGGCTGGTTAATGGCAAGCATGTGGTTTTCGTCGGTACAGGTCAGTATTTGGGATCATCGGATTTGACGACGACTCAACGTCAGACAGTATATGCAATCAAGGATGACAACAACACTTCGACGATAGATACGCCGCGTACTGCGACCGGCGCTAATACCTTTGTCGCTCAGACGTTGACTTCCAATCCGTTAAACCCGGCAAATCGCATCGGCAGTAATAATGCGGTTGACTGGACTTCCCAAGGAGGCTGGTACGTGGATTTGTTTACTGCGTTGTCGGGTGAAGGTAGTGAGCGGGTACACGTCAATATGGATCTCACGCAGGGTGTTCTGGCATTTGCTTCAACCGTTCCTGCCAGTTCTGTCTGCAACCCTGGAGGTTATGGCTACTTCACGTATCTGAATTACGCTACGGGTGGTTATGTTCCGGGGTCTCCGGGAGGGGTGACTTCTTATCGAGTTGATAACGTGATCGTTGGTATCAACGTAATCTACATAAACCAAAAGCCGAAGTACCTAATTGTCAAATCGAATGATCCTACCCCTAAGCCACCACCTGCGGATCCGCCTGGTGGCGGTGGTTCTGGAGGCTTCCAAGGCAAGCGAGCTATTTGGCGAGAGCTAATTCAGTGATGTTGCGCTTGATTGGTTAGGTTTATGTTTGATATAATTCGACCCTTTATGTAATTGGTTTAAGGATAACAATGGCCAACAGCGCACAAGCCCGCAAGCGCGCCCGTCAAGCTGACAAGCAGCGCTCCCATAACGCCAGCCTGCGTTCGACCCTGCGTACCGCAATCAAGCGTGTGCGTCAGGCCATCGACGCCGGCGACAAAGCCGCCGCTCAGGGTGTCTTCCAGCAGTCCGTTGCAGTCCTTGACCGCATCGCAGACAAGAAGATCATCCACAAGAACAAGGCTTCCCGTACCAAGAGCCGCCTGTCGGCCCAAATCAAGGCGCTGGTTGCTGCCTGATCTTCGCTTGGTATAAATAGAAAAGGCACCTTCGGGTGCCTTTTTTGTATTTGCTTTTTTTGGTCGGTGCTGTGAGCGTTTACTTCTTGCCGTCGATGGAGCAGACGCCGTCGACAATCTGCAGGTCGTTGTCCTGCGCGAAGTTGAGCATGAAGCGGTAGGCCATCGGTTCGACTTCGCCTAACTTGCCGTCGACGAACACCGCTTTTTCGCCGTTGTAGTCGCCGGGCCCGACGTAGGGGGAGTATTTCATCTTGCGTTCGGCGCCGAAGGCGGACATCACGCCGCACAGGCGTTCGGCCCAGTCGCTGGGGCGGAATTTTCGTCCTTGTACGGTGAGGCCAACGATGATGAAAGTGGTCGATTCTGGTGTTGTCATTGTTCTACTCTGCTTTGGCGGGCGTTGCGACCTTGTCTTTGCAGGATTCTAGCAGAAGCGCCCGTGCTGTGGCGTGCCTGCCATGATGATGGAGATTGGATTGGCGATCATGGCGCTCGGAGAGAGCCGGGCCGGTGGCGTAGGGAGGCACTTCCCGTTCTATACAAGGCCTGGTTTTTCACTTAACATTCAGCCTTCTGCAACACGCTCGGGCTGCTTAGGCGTTTCGGGTGGCGATGGTTCCGGCGGCGATGGCCGCCGTTTTCGTTTTTTGGGGTTGTGCTCATGTCGCATGTCATGAATACCTATGCCCGGCTGCCGGTGGCGTTCAGCCACGGACGGGGAAGCCGGATTACCGATACCGAAGGCAAGGAGTATCTCGACGCGCTGTCGGGGATTGCCGTATCCACCCTTGGCCATGCCCATCCCCGCCTGGTGGCGGCGATAGCCGCCCAGGCCGGACGTGTGTTGCATACCTCCAATCTCTACCAGATTCGCGAACAGGAGCAGTTGTCCGACAGGTTGGCCGGGTTGTCGGGCATGCAAGAGATTTTCTTCTGCAATTCAGGCTGCGAGGCCAACGAAGCGGCGATCAAGCTGGCGCGTTTCTATGGCCACAAGAAAGGTATCGAGTCGCCGACCATCATCGTCATGGAAAAGGCCTTCCATGGCCGGACGATGGCGACGCTTTCGGCCACCGGTAACCGCAAGGCACAGGCTGGCTTCGAGCCGCTGGTTCACGGATTTGTCCGTGTGCCGTACGATGATCTCGACGCGATCAAGGCGGTAGCCGAGCACAACAAGAATATCGTGGCCGTGATGCTGGAGATTGTTCAAGGCGAGGGTGGTATCCACTTGGCGTCCATCGAGTATCAGAAGGGATTGCGCGCGCTCTGCGACCAGCTTGGCTGGTTGATGATCTGCGACGAGGTGCAGTGCGGCATGGCGCGCACCGGCAAGTGGTTCGGCTATCAGCATGCCGGCATACAGCCGGATATCGCGACGCTGGCCAAGGGGTTGGGTTCCGGGGTGCCGATCGGTGCCTGTATGGTGAGCGGCAAGGCGGCCGGTCTGTTCGGGCCGGGCAATCATGGCTCGACTTTCGGCGGCAATCCGCTGGCGTGCACCGCAGCATTGACGACCATCGATACCATCGAGCAGGATGGCCTGATGGCCAGTGCCGAGCGCGTTGGCGCGCTGATTCGCCTATGGATGACCGAGGCGCTGGCCGGGCTCAAGGGCGTCGTCGAGATTCGCGGGCAGGGGCTGATGATCGGTATCGAGTTGGATCGCCCGTGCGGCGAACTGGTGGGCAAGGCGCTGGCTGCCGGGTTGCTGATCAACGTGACGGCCGACAAGGTGATTCGCCTATTGCCGCCACTGATCTTCAGCGAAAATGAGGCCCGGGAGTTGGTCGACCGCAGCAGCCTTCTGATCAAGGAATTTCTGGCGGCCTAATCATGGCGATCAAACATTTTCTGCAATTCAAGGATTTCACGCGCGACGATTTCGAGTATGTCATCGAACGTACGCGCTGGATCAAGAACCAGTTCAAGTCGTACCAGAAGTATTGGCCGCTGGAAGATCGCACGCTGGTGATGATATTCGAGAAGGCCAGCACGCGCACCCGCCTTTCCTTCGAGGCCGGGATGCACCAGCTAGGTGGCGCGGCGATCTATTTGAATACCCGCGATTCGCAACTGGGGCGCGGCGAGCCGGTCGAGGACGCGGCGCAGGTGATTTCGCGGATGAGCGACATTGTGATGATCCGCACGTACGAGCAGGAGATCATCGAGCGTTTTGCCGCCAATTCGCGCGTGCCGGTCATTAACGGGCTGACCAACGAATACCATCCGTGCCAGATTCTGGCCGATATCTACACCTTCATCGAGCATCGCGGTTGCATTCAGGGCAAGACCGTTGCCTGGGTGGGCGATGCCAACAACATGTGCAACACCTGGTTGCAGGCGGCGGAAGTGCTCGACTTCAAGGTGCATGTGTCTACGCCGCCGGGCTATGAAATCCAGTCGGAACTGGTCGGCAAGATCGATCCGTCGCGCTTCAAGGTCTTCGCCGATCCGATGGACGCCTGTCGTGGCGCCGATCTGGTGACCACCGACGTCTGGACTTCAATGGGCTTCGAGGCGGAAAACGAAGCGCGGATCAAGGCCTTCGCCGATTGGTGCGTCGATGGCGACTTGATGCGTGCGGCGAACCCGGCCGCGCTGTTCATGCACTGCCTGCCGGCCCACCGGGGCGAGGAAGTGACCGCCGAGGTGATCGACGGCCCGCAATCGGTGGTCTGGGACGAGGCCGAGAATCGCCTGCACGTCCAGAAGGCGTTGATGGAGTATTTGCTGCTCGGCCGGATCAAAGGTTAGGCGGTTAGGTTAAAACGAAACAAGGAAGCAGAAATGAGTGACATCAAGAAAGTGGTGCTGGCGTATTCCGGCGGCCTCGATACCTCCGTGATTTTGAAATGGCTGCAGGACACCTACGGCTGCGAGGTGGTGACCTTCACCGCCGACTTGGGCCAGGGCGAGGAACTGGAGCCGGCGCGCGCCAAGGCGCTGCAGTTCGGCATCAGGCCGGAAAACATCTTCATCGACGACCTGCGCGAAGAATTTGTGCGCGATTTCGTCTTTCCGATGTTCCGCTGCAATACCGTCTATGAAGGTGAGTATCTGCTCGGCACCTCGATTGCCCGCCCACTGATCGCCAAGCGTCTGATCGAGATCGTCAACGCTACCGGCGCCGACGCCATTTCGCACGGCGCAACCGGCAAGGGTAACGACCAGGTGCGTTTCGAACTCGGTGCCTATGCGCTCAAGCCGGGCATCAAGGTCATCGCCCCGTGGCGCGAGTGGGATCTGCTGTCGCGTGAAAAGTTGATGGCTTACGCCGAAACCCACGGCATTCCGGTCGACATGAAGCACAAGCAGGGTGGTTCGCCGTATTCGATGGATGCCAACCTGTTGCATATTTCCTACGAAGGCCGCCATCTGGAAGACCCCAATGCCGAGGCCGAAGAGTCGATGTGGCGGTGGACGGTGGCGCCGGAAGCCGCGCCGGATCAGGCCGAGTATCTGGAGCTGACCTACGAAAAGGGCGACATCGTTGCGCTGAACGGAACGCGCATGAGTCCGGCCCAAGTGCTGGCGACGCTGAACCAACTGGGCGGCAAGCACGGTATCGGCCGTCTCGACCTGGTCGAGAACCGCTATGTCGGCATGAAGTCGCGCGGCTGCTACGAAACCCCGGGCGGAACGATCATGCTCAAGGCGCACCGCGCCATCGAATCGGTCTGCCTCGACCGCGAGGTCGCCCACCTCAAGGACGACCTGATGCCGCGTTATGCCAGCCTGGTCTACAACGGCTACTGGTGGAGCCCGGAGCGTGTCGCCTTGCAGACGCTGATCGACCACACGCAGCAGAACGTCAATGGCTTTGTCCGCGTCAAGCTGTACAAGGGCAACGTCATCGTCGTCGGCCGCGATTCGCTGAGCGATTCGCTGTTCGATCCGACCATCGCCACCTTCGAGGACGATGCCGGCGCCTACGACCAGCGCGATGCCGGCGGCTTCATCAAGCTCAACGCGTTGCGCATGCGCATCGCCGCCAACCTGCGCGCGCGCAAGCGCCAGGGATAGGCGATGGAAAGCGGCACCCTGTTCGGTTTCACCGAGGAGCAGCTTGCGGACTTCGGCGCAACCTGGGGTGTCGGCGCTTTCATCCTGTTCATGCTGTTCATCATCGGCGAGATCGCCTGGAAGTCAAAGGCAGGAAAGCTGGGCACCTTTGTGCTCTTCTTCGTGCTGGCCTTCGGCATGGTCGGCTTCATCGCCAAGGCTGTCATTCAGAAACTCTGGGGAATCTAATGTCGCAATTCGATAGCGTTTCCGTGGTCAAACAGGCCAATGTCTATTTCGACGGCAAATGCGTCAGCCACACCGTGATCCTTGCCGACGGCACGAGGAAGACGGTCGGCGTCATCCTGCCCTCGACGCTGACCTTCAATACCGGCGCGCCGGAAGTCATGGAAGGCGTCGGCGGTTCGTGCC
>JAEUOH010000138.1 GCA_016790845.1 Dechloromonas sp. | reverse complement strand
CTTCGTCGATGGCATCATGCTGACGCGGTGGGATCTCGCCGGTGCAAGCATTGCCTTGCTGGGCATGGCTGTAATCGCTTTGCAACCAACCTCCGCATGAGCGTCACGGCCATTGGCTACCGTGCCATGATTGCAACTATTCTTGAGATCACTCGACCATGAACCTGTCCCACCTGCAAACCTACGATCACTACGGCTATGCGCTCGTCGCAGTGATCGGCACCTTCGCAGCCGTTTGGTGGATTCACTGGCTGATGACTCGCTCGCGCTGGGCAGCGAGCATTCGCGGGCTGCATGGGGTCGTACCGCCGTTCATCAACATCATCGGCGTGCTTTTTGGCCTGACGCTGGCATTTCTCGCCAACGACACCTGGAGCGCGCACGACCGGGCAACGACCGCCGTGCATCGCGAAGCCGACGATCTGCGCAGCCTCCTGATCCTGGCCAGCCACATCGATTCGCCGCTGGGCGTGGAATTGCGCCAGCAATTGGTGGCCTACGGCAAGGCCAACGCCACCGAGTGGGCGCAACTGGCCCGGCGTCATGTCAGCGGCGAAGTCTCAGCGCAATCCGACGCACTGCTCGGCTTGCTGGCCAGCCCGGAGATGGCCAAGGCTGCCGGCACCAACGTACAGGCACTGATGCTGCGCAAGGCCAGCGACCTGCGCGACGAACGCGATTTGCGCATCAGCCTGAGCCAGACGCATATCAACCCGCTCAAATGGCTGGGCATGGCCTTTCTTGGGCTGCTCACCCTGCTGTCCGTAGCCGTCGTCCATGCCGAAAACCCCAAGGCGGCACTGGTGGCGATCCTGCTCTTCGCGTTGGCGGCCGCGCCGACTGCCGCCATCGTGCTGGTCCAGGGCAACCCGTTCCAGGAACCCTCCGCCGTGTCCTACGCGCCGATCCTGAACGCCATTGGCGAGGGCGGCTGATGTCGCAACTCGCGCTCGCCCGTCTGCTGCAACTGGCCAGCCCGGCGCTGCCCGTCGGCGCCTACACCTATTCGCAGGGGTTGGAATGGGCGGTGGAATCCGGGGTGATCCGCAATGAAACGGATGCCGGCCGCTGGATTGCCGACCTGCTGCGTCATGGCATCGGCTGCTACGAGGCGCCAATGCTCTCTGCCTTGTTGCAGGCTTGGCGCACCAGCCAGATCGACGCGGTATTCACGCTCAATGCGGAATTCCTGGCCAGCCGCGAATCGGCCGAACTGCGGGCGGAAACGGTGCAGATGGGCTTTTCGCTGCGCCGCCTGCTGCGCGATCTGCGCGACGACGGCTTGTCCCGGCTGGCCGACACGCTGGATGCGGCGCCGGAAGTCGCATTTCCCACCGTATGGACGGCGCTCGCCGCCGCCTGGAAGATCGAGCAGGACGCCGCCGTCACGGCCTACCTCTGGTCATGGGCGGAAAACCAGGTGATGGCCGCGCTCAAGGCCGTACCGCTCGGCCAGGCCGCCGGACAGCGCCTGCTGGCCCAATTGGCCGTTCACATACCTACTGTCGCGGTCGACGCCCAAAAAATGCCAAAAACCGCGTGGTCCAATTTCACCCCCGGGTTCGCCATCGCCTGCGCCCGCCACGAAACCCAGTATTCCCGTCTTTTCAGATCGTAAACACATGAGCAAACAAGCCTTGAGAGTTGGCATCGGCGGCCCCGTCGGTTCCGGCAAAACCGCCCTGACGCTGGCCCTGTGCCAGGCCCTGCGCGAGCAGATCGACATGGCCGTGGTCACCAACGACATCTACACCGCCGAGGACGCCCAATTCCTCGTCCGCCATTCCGCACTGGCGCCGGAGCGCATCATCGGCGTGGAAACCGGCGGCTGCCCGCACACCGCCATCCGCGAGGATGCGTCGATCAATCTTGAGGCCATCGACCGCCTGCAACGCGCGTTTCCGGACGTCGAACTGATTCTGGTCGAGTCGGGCGGAGACAACCTTGCGGCGACCTTCTCGCCTGAGCTTTCCGACCTGACGATCTATGTGATCGACGTGGCCGCCGGCGAGAAGATTCCGCGCAAAGGCGGACCGGGCATCACCAAATCCGACTTGCTGGTCATCAACAAGATCGATCTTGCCCCCATGGTCGGTGCCTCGCTTGAAGTCATGGCGCACGACGCCAAGGCCCAGCGCGGAACACGTCCATTCGTGTTCACCAACCTGAAAACCGGCGAAGGGCTGGACACCGTGATCGCCTTCATCCGCGAACGCGGCATGCTGGGCTAGAGCGTGCTCCAGTCCGGCTCGGGCAGTGCGGCGAAGCCCTGGCGCAGATGCTCGCCCCACTGCTTGCGGATCTGCCCGTAATAGGCGCTCTCCTGCGTGATATTGACGTGGCGTCCGATGCGTAGCGCATCCTTTTCGTAGATCACCAGATCGAGCGGCAAACCCACCGACAGATTGGAGCGAATGGTCGAATCCATCGAGATCAGCGCGCATTTGGCCGCCTCGTCCAACGAGGTCTGCGGACCGACGACGCGGTCTAAAATCGGCTTGCCGTATTTGGATTCGCCGATCTGAAAATACGGCGTCTCGCGCGTGGCTTCGATGAAGTTGCCGGCCGCATAGACGTTGAAAACTCGCATTTCCTCGCCCATGATCTGACCGCCGATGATTAGCGATGAAGCGAAGTCGAGGCCGAATTTTTTCAGCGCCTCGGCGTCGCGATCGTGCACTTCGCGCAGGCAGTCACCGACATGCTTGGCCGCCTCGAACATGTTCCTGACCTTGTGCAGGTTGGTGCCGCGCGAGGACTCCAGTTTCTCGCGCAGGGTGTTGACCACCGACTGGCTGATCGACAGGTTGCCCGAAGTCATCAGCACCAGCACACGCTCGCCCGGCTTCTCGAAGACGTGCATCTTGCGGAAGGTGTTGATGTGATCGACCCCGGCGTTGGTACGCGAGTCGGAGAGGAAGACGAGGCCAGCGTCGAGACGCATGGCCACGCAATAGGTCACGCGCTGCGCCTCATGCGGCTTCCGACATCGGGACCAGGAAGTCCTTGCTGATCCCGTCGCCCAGCATGTAAATACGATCCATGAAGTCGGTCAGCCATTCGTGCAGGCCTTGCTCCAGAATGTCCTCGATACGCGCGTAGTGCAGTTGAGCATGCAGCAATCCGGCCTGACGCGTCGTTTCGCCGGACTGCCGGTTGGCGATCAGTTCGAGATTCTTGATGACGCTGTTCATGCAGAAGTGCAGCGAACGCGGCATGTCCTTGTTGAGAATGAGCAGTTCGGCCACCCGGTCCGGCGTGATGACATCGCGGTAAACCTTGCGATAGACCTCGAACGCAGACACCGAACGCAGCAAGGCGCCCCATTCGTAAAAGTCGGTCGCCCCTTCGTCCTCATGGGTACGCAGAACGTGATATTTGACGTCCAGAATCCGTGCCGTGTTGTCGGCCCGCTCCAACAAGGTGCCGATGCGGATGAAGTTGTAGGACTCGTCCTGTAGCAGCGTGCCCAGCGTGGTGCCGCGCGTCAGCGACGAGCGCATCTTGACCCACTCGAAGAAGTCGCCGATGCCGGCGCCCCATATTTGCTCGAAACTCTTTTCGCGCGCCTCCAGCCAGGTCGAATTCAGGGTTTCCCACATTTCGGTGGTGATGGTACCGCGCACGGCGTGGGCATTCTCGCGCGCCAGGCGCAGGCAGCTATGGATGGACGCGTAGTTGTCGGCATCGCTGACCATGAAACGCAACACGTTCTCGGCATTGACGCTCGAGTACTTGGCTTCGAAAGCCTCTTCCAGGCTATTCAGGGCAATGATGGCATTCCAGCTCTGGTTGGCCACATCCAGAGATTGTGGCACCAGCGACATCTGCCACGTCACGTCGAGCAGGCGGGCAAGGTTCTCAGCCCGCTCCATGTAGCGGGACATCCAGAAAAGGTGGTCGGCAGTACGGGATAGCATGTTCAGTCCTCCAGAACCCAGGTGTCTTTGGTGCCGCCGCCCTGCGAGGAATTGACCACCAGCGAACCCTTGGTCAGCGCCACACGGGTCAGGCCGCCGGGAACCATGTTCACGCATTCACCGGAAGACAGCACGAAGGGCCGCAAATCGAGGTGACGCGGGGCGATGCCTTCTTCGACGAAGGTCGGACAATTGGACAGCGCCAGCGTCGGCTGGGCAATGTAACCGTCGGGCTTCTCAATCAGCAATTTGCGGAAATGCTCGATCTGATCCTTGGTCGAGGCCGGGCCGACCAGCATGCCGTAGCCGCCGGCACCATGAACTTCCTTGACCACCAGTTCCGGCAAGTGATCGAGCACGTATTTCAGATCTTCCGGCTTGCGGCACATGTAAGTCGGCACGTTGTTCAGCTTCGGCTCTTCGCCGAGGTAGAACTTGATCATGTCCGGCACGTAGGGATAGATCGACTTGTCGTCGGCCACGCCGGTGCCGATGGCATTGGCCAGCGTGACGTTACCGGCCTGATAGGCCTTGAGGATGCCCGGCACGCCAAGGGCCGAATCCGCGCGGAACACGGTGGGGTCGAGGAAGTCATCATCGATGCGGCGATAGATCACATCGACGCGCTGCGGGCCCTGCGTGGTCCGCATGTAAACCACTTCATCCTTCACGAACAGATCGCGCCCTTCGACCAGTTCAACCCCCATCTGCTGGGCGAGGAAGGTGTGCTCGAAATAGGCGCTGTTGTAGGCACCCGGCGTGAGGACGACGACGGTCGGGTTGCTCACGCCCTTGGGCGAAACGGCGCGCAGTTTTTCCAGAAGCATGTCCGGATAGTGCTGCACTGGCGCAACCTTGTGCTTGGCGAAGAGTTCGGGGAAAAGCCGCATCATCATCTTGCGGTCTTCCAGCATGTAGGACACGCCGGATGGCACGCGCAGGTTGTCCTCGAGCACGTAGAACTCGCCCGCCCCGGCACGGACGATATCAACTCCGGTGATGTGCGCGTAAATGCGTCCCGGCACATCGACACCCTTCATGACCGGACGGTACTGGGCATTGTTCAGCACCTGCTCGGCCGGAATGATGCCGGCCTTGAGGATTTCCTGATCGTGATAGACATCCCACAGGAACATGTTGAGCGCCTTGACACGCTGGCGCAGGCCGGACTGCAACGACTTCCATTCATTTGCCGGGATGATGCGTGGAATGATGTCGAAGGGAATCAGCCGTTCCTTGCCCGCCTCTTCGCCATACACCGCGAAGGTGATGCCGACACGATGAAAGGCCAGGTCGGCCTCGGCCCGCTTGCGGGCGATACGCTCGGGCGGTGTCGCCTTCAACCACTCGTCGTAAGCCTTGTAATGAGCACGAACGCCGTCGTTGGCGTCCATCATTTCGTTATAGAAGTTCATGCTTTACTCGTCGCTGAGGATGCTCTCGACAGGATTTCAGCAGATTCCATGCCATCGCCCAATGTCGAAAAGAATCAGTGGATTACATTTTGGCGACTCGCCACGACGCCCCAAGACAGTGCATGTCATTTCAAAGTGGTGCAATAAAAAAACCCGCCGGATCGCTCCGGCGGGTTTTCAACTTCTGAAAGACCGAAGCGATCAGACGCGTTCGAAGATGACGGCGATACCCTGGCCACCACCGATACACATGGTGACGAGGCAATACTTGCCGCCAATGCGGTTCATTTCGTAGATCGCCTTGGTTGCGATGAAGGCACCGGAACAGCCAACCGGGTGGCCCAGCGCAATCGCGCCGCCGTTCGGGTTGGTCTTGGCTGGATCAAGACCGAGCACTTTGGAAACCGACAGCGCCTGAGCGGCGAAAGCTTCGTTGGATTCGATGACATCCATCTGGTCCAGGGTCAGGCCGGCCTTCTTGAGCGCCAACTTGGTCGCCGGGATCGGGCCTTCGCCCATGATGTCGTTCGGCACGCCGGCAACAGCGTAGGAAACCATGCGGGCGATCGGCTTCTGGCCGGCTGCGGCAGCCTTGGCGGCATCGGCCAGCACGAAGAACGCGGCGCCGTCGTTGATACCGGAAGCGTTACCGGCGGTGACGGTACCGTCCTTTTTGAAGGCCGGCTTCATCTTGGCCAGCGACTCCATCGTGGTGCCGCGCTTCAGGTGCTCGTCGGTATCAAACACGACATCGCCCTTGCGGGTCTGCTTGACGATCGGCAGGATTTGCGACTTGAAGTGACCGGCGTCGATGGCGGCAGCAGCGCGACGCTGCGATTCGACAGCGAAAGCATCCTGGTCTTCACGGGTGAAGCCGTATTTGGCAGCCAGGTTTTCAGCGGTGATACCCATGTGGCCAACGCCGAACGGATCGGTCAGCACGGCAACCATGGCGTCGATCGCCTTGGTGTCGCCCATGCGGGCACCGGAACGCAGGGCCGGCATCAGGTAGGC
>JAEUOH010000191.1 GCA_016790845.1 Dechloromonas sp. | reverse complement strand
GAATGGCTGGAAATAGACCGCTACGCACTGGCCCTGACCCGCGAATTGCAGGAATCCTGCCGCGCAGACTACGACAAATACGAGTTTCACCGCGTTGTCCAGGCGCTGCAGACCTTCTGTTCGGAAGACCTCGGCGGCTTCTATCTCGACATCCTGAAGGATCGCCTTTACACCACGGCACCGAAGTCGACGGCCCGCCTTTCGGCGCAATCCGCGTTGTGGCACATCACGCAGGCCTTTGTCCGCCTGCTGGCGCCTATTGCCTCGTTTACCGCCGAGGAAGTCTGGCAGGTGCTGACCGGCGACGGTGAGCAGTCCGTGATGTTCCAAACTTGGCACGACCTGCCGAAGCCGGAGCGCGAGGGTGATCTGCTCGCCAAATGGGCTCAGATTCGCGAGGTGCGCGCCGATGTGACCAAGGCGCTGGAAGCCCAGCGCGAAGCCGGCAGGATCGGCTCGGCCTTGCAGGCGGCCGTCGAAATCCGCTGCGGTGGCGAAAAATACGCGGCGTTGACGTCGCTGGGCGACGATTTGAAATTCGTGCTTATTTGCTCGTCGACCGCAACCATCGAGGACGACACAGAACAAGTCATCGCCACGCCGCTTGAGCATGCCAAGTGCGAACGCTGCTGGCACGTGCGCGACGATGTCGGTGCCAACGCCGAGCATCCGGGCCTCTGTGGTCGTTGCGTCAGCAACCTGCATGGCGAGGGCGAGGTTCGCACCTGTGCCTAGTGCGGGACGCTGGTATGGCCTGGCCGGGCTGATCGTCGTGCTCGATCAGCTCAGCAAATGGGTGGTTCTGAATCACATTCAGCCCGGCGAAACGATCTTCGTCGCCCCGTTCTGGAACTGGGTGCTGACCTTCAATCCCGGTGCCGCCTTCAGTTTCCTGGCCGACCAGCCGGGCTGGCAACGCTGGTTCTTTACGGTGCTGGCGCTAGCGGTCACCGGCTGGATCGCGGTCGAGCTGCGCAGACATCCCGGCCAGAAACTCCTCTCCTTCGCCCTGGCGCTGATCATGGGCGGCGCCCTGGGCAACGTGATCGACCGCATGCGCTTCGGTGCGGTGGTCGATTTCATTCAATGGCATGTCGCCGGCTACTACTGGCCGGCTTTCAACGTCGCCGATTCGGCCATCACCGTCGGCGCCATTTTGCTGCTTTTTTCGCAGTTGACCGCAACAGACAAAAAAGAACTCCCCCAATGAACACGACCGTTCGCTCCGACAGCTACCTGACCCTGCACTACCGGATTGCCACGCTGGATGGTGAAGAGTTCCTGTCCACCTTCGACATGAGCCCGGCCACCCTGCAGATGGGTGGCGGCCAACTCGCCGAAAACCTCGAATCGGTGCTGATCGGATTGCCGGCCCATGAGCGCTTTGTCTTTCAGTTGGAGCCGAACGAAGCCTTCGGTCAGCATAACGAACGTCTGGTCGAGCGCATTGCACGTAGTGGTCTACCGGCCGACATGGAACTGAAACCGAACTCCGTCGTCGAATTCACCGCGCCCAACGGCGGCACCTTTGCCGGATTTCTGCGCGAACTGGACGCCACGTACGCGCTCTTCGACTTCAACCATCCGCTGGCCGGCAAGACCATCCGGTTCGAGGTGGAAATCATCGGGATCATGTAAATGCAAATTCTCCTCGCCAATCCGCGTGGCTTTTGTGCCGGTGTCGAACGAGCCATCACCATCGTCGAGCGCGCGCTGGAAAAATTCGGTGCGCCAATCTATGTGCGGCACGAAGTTGTACACAACAAGTTCGTCTGCGACGACCTGCGCGCCAAGGGCGCCGTGTTCATCGAGGAACTGGCCGAAGTGCCCGCAGGCAGCACGGTCATCTTCAGTGCCCACGGCGTATCCAAGGCCGTGCGCGACGAAGCTGAACAAAGAGGACTAAAGGTCTTCGACGCAACCTGTCCACTGGTCACCAAGGTGCATGTCGAGGTCGGCAAGATGCGCAGCCAGCAGCGGGAAGTGGTAATGATCGGCCACAAGGGGCATCCCGAAGTCGAGGGAACGATGGGGCAGAGCCGAGACGGCATGTATCTGGTCGAAACGCCGGAAGACGTCAAGAAACTGGCGGTCGGCACTCCCCAGGCGCTCTCGTTTGTTACCCAGACCACACTCTCGGTCGATGATGCTTCCGTCGCAATTTCAGCGCTTAGAGAAAAGTTTCCGGAAATTCAGGGGCCGAAGAAGGACGATATTTGCTATGCAACGCAGAATCGGCAGGATGCAGTCAAGAGACTTGCAGATCAAACCGACCTTATCATTATAGTAGGCAGTCCAAACAGCTCGAACTCGCGGCGGCTCAGGGAAGTCGCCTTAGCGCGAGGCGTAGTGAGCTACCTGATCGACGTGCCTGAGGAAATTGACGCGTCGTGGCTGGTTGGCAAGCAGAACATCGGCGTGTCCGCTGGAGCGTCCGCTCCAGAGATATTGGTTCAGCGAGTGGTTGACCGTTTAAGTGATCTGACGGATGCAGAAGTCAAGTATTTGGCGGGAGTGGAAGAAAGCGTTTCTTTCCCCTTGCCGAAAGACCTGGCGTAGCTTGCTAGTCAATAAGGTGCCTCGTCCGTTAAGTGCTCGGTTCTTCGATTCTTGATTCGTGAAGCGTGCCAAGAAGCTGAGAGCGATTTGGAGAATTTGTATCTTCGAGGCCTACCTCTATGCGTGTCCAACTATTGACCGGCGCACCGAAAAGGGTTGCGGGCTTGAAACGCGCCATCTTAAAGTGCTGTGCGAGGAGATCGGTATAGTCCTTGGGAAACGAACTCTGTTCGACGTCGACGAAATCTGGGAAGCCATCGATGCCTACATAGATTACCAATATGGCGGCTCCTGGCTCCTGAACGGAAATTGTTGGCTCCGGAAGCGTCGGAACATCCAGAACCGATGCCAATTCATCGACTAGGTCAGGGCTGGTATAGGTAGCTCTGGCGGCGTTAAATTGGTTGATTTCCGGGGTATTCGCGGGTGAGTGATTGGCTTCAGTTTGTGGCGCCATTTTTCTGGTGAGTTGCTGGCGAACTGGCTTCTCAGTAGCATCAGTTGGCGCGCGTCGGTCAATGCTTAAGGTCAGGCGATGAAGCTCAACTGGCGTTGAGTCACCCAGCCGGCTTTCAAGGAATAAGAGGCTCGATAAATGCAAGGCCGACGATACCAATACGAAATAAATCAGATGCGTTGGTTTGGCAGCTTGCTGCGGGCTTTTAAGAGCGGAATATATGATTAATCTCGGATCAAAATTTTGTTATTCATCATAGCAGTCCCCTTGGTTGGTCATTTGCCACTTATCGCGTTGAGATAACCATCCATCCGCTTGAAATGGATTCAGTGACAGTTTCAAACATATTATGAAAACAGAGTAAGCTTAAGCCTTGGTACGACAACGCAAGATTGTCGGTTCCATTCTTGGGCTAGATTGGGCGTTAAAGGGGTATTACCGTGATTGCAGCTAACCGTGCCAGAGGCTTTACACTCATTGAGTTGATGATCGTGGTCGTCATCGTGGCGATATTGGCGGCGATAGCGTTGCCAAGTTATCAGGATTACGTACGTCGCGCGCAGATTCAGGAGGCTTTCGGGAATCTCTCTAACTTGCGGATCAAGATGGAGCAGTTTTATCAGGACAATCGCAATTACGGAACAAATGCTTGTGGCAACGATGGGGTTCAGCGTGTCAACTTTGCTCTTGCCGGTGCGGAGATACGCTTCAATTACCAGTGTGCCCTGACAAATGCGGGGCAGGGTTTTACCTTGACTGCCACGGGTAATCGCGAGCGGGCCGTGGGGCACGTATTCACGTTGAATGAGGCAAATGCCAAGTCGACAACCGCATTTCGGGGGGCGGTAGTTGCAAATGCCTGTTGGCTGGTCAGGGGCGACGAGTGTTGATGTTTGGAAAAACTGTGAGCCGGCAAGCGGGGTTCACTCTCATTGAGTTGATGATCGTTTTGGTCATCGTTGCAATCGGTTTGGTGGTCGCCTTGCCTAGTTATTCGACGTGGATGGCGAATTCCAGGGTTCGTAACGCGGCGGAGTCGATACTAAACGGAATTCAACTGGCGCGGGCGGAAGCGGTGATGCGGAACGCGCGAGTGCAGTTCGTCTCTACTGCAACTTCGGATTGGACAGTTGGGTGCTCGGTTCCGACGGCGACCTGCCCGGCTGTCATACAGACCCGTGCGGCCAGCGAGGGATCACGGGGGGTGAGGGTCACCGAATCGAATTCCGGAACGGCTAATACGGTTTTTTTCAATGGTTTCGGATCGAGTGTCACCACGGCTGGCGCTGCCGGGCCAGCAAGGGTTGATTTCGACATTGATTCTTCGGTGCTGAGCGCAGCTGATAGTCGGGAGCTACGCGTCAGTGTTTTTCGTAG
>JAEUOH010000105.1 GCA_016790845.1 Dechloromonas sp. | reverse complement strand
TCAAACAAGTGCTGGGTGACACCACCGGGGGGGCTGTGTAATGGACGGCATGCTCGCACTCTACATCTTCATGCTCGCCGCCTTCACCGGCTACGAGATCATCGCCAAGGTGCCGGTCATCCTGCACACGCCGCTGATGTCCGGCTCCAACTTCATCCACGGCGTCGTCGTCGTCGGCGCGATGGTCGCGCTGGGCGGTGCCGACACCGTCGTCGAACAGGCCATCGGCTTCTTCGCCGTCGCCCTCGGTGCCGCCAACGCAGCCGGGGGTTACGTGGTCACCGAACGCATGCTCGCCATGTTCAAGAAGAAGGAGGCTTGATCATGACGCTGCCTCTTTACGTACAAGGCGCCTGGTTCGTCGGCGCACTGCTCTTCATCTTCGGTTTGAAGGGCATGAGTTCGCCGGCCAGCGCCCGCCAGGGCATCGTCTGGGCCGGCTACGGCATGCTGATCGCCATCGCCGCCACCTTCCTGATTCCCGGTTTGCAGAACCTCGCCTTGATGGTCCTGGCCTTGGTCGTCGGTGCCGCGGCGGCCTGGATCTCCGGCAAGAAGGTCAAGATGACCGACATGCCGCAGATGGTCGCCATCTACAACGGCATGGGCGGCGGTGCGGCGGCGGCGATTGCCGCCATCGCCTTCGCCCGGGGTGAAGCACACGGCACCGTCGCTACCACGCTGGCGGTGCTCGGCGCCTTGATTGGCTCGGTTTCGTTCACGGGCTCCTGCGTTGCCTACGCCAAGCTGCAAGGCCTGCTCAAGAAGGCGCATCGCCTGCCGGCGCAGAATGCGGTCAACGTGGTGCTGGCGCTCGCCGCCATCGTCCTCGGCGGCACCATGATCGTCACCGCCCCGGCCCGCCCGGAACTGATCTATGCCTTCTTCGCCATCGCGCTCCTGCTCGGCCTGATCGTCACGCTGCCCATCGGTGGCGCCGACATGCCGGTGGTGATCTCGCTGTTCAACGCCTTCACCGGCCTAGCCGTCGGTTTTGAGGGCTACGTCCAGGGCAATCCGGCGCTGATCATCGCCGGCATCGTCGTCGGGGCTGCCGGTACGCTGCTCACCCAGTTGATGGCCAAGGCGATGAACCGGCCGATCTCCAACATCCTGTTCACGCCGATGGTTGCCAGCGGCGGCGGCGAGGCGATCACCGGAACGATGAAGGAGGTCGGGGCCATCGACGCGGCAGCGATGATGCGGTACGCCAGCAAGGTCATTATCGTCCCGGGTTACGGCATGGCGGTGGCACATGCCCAGCACAAGGTGTGGGAGATGACCTCCATCCTGGAAGAAGCCGGGGTCGAGGTTAAGTTCGCCATTCACCCGGTGGCCGGACGCATGCCGGGGCACATGAACGTGCTGCTGGCGGAAGCCGGGGTGCCGTACGACAAGATCTTCGATCTCGACGAGATCAACGGCGAGTTCGCCCAGGCCGACGTGGCGCTGATCATCGGGGCGAACGATGTGGTTAACCCCTCCGCCAGAACCGACAAGGCGAGTCCGATCTATGGCATGCCGATCCTCAATGCGGACATGGCGCAGAACGTGATCGTCATCAAGCGCGGCAAGGGCACGGGGTATTCAGGCGTCGAGAATGCGCTGTTCTATACGGAAAACTGCCGCATGCTCTATGGCGATGCCCAGCCCATGGCCGGGGAGATTATTCAGCATCTTAAGGCCATGGGCTGAGCACCGGTTGCGGTCGACTCCGATTTTGGGGCAAAAATGATGGAACGCCGGAGCCCACCCGGCGTCCACCTCTGGCATTCACCAACCGGCCGCCATCCAGCGGCCACCTGCAACAAGCTTAGGAGACACACATGTCGAATACCGTAACGCTGGGCGGCAACCCTGTCGAAGTCAGCGACAACTTCCCCGCCAAAGGCGATCTGGCACCGGCTTTTTCGCTGGTCGCCAAGGATCTGTCCGACGTCACGCTGGCCAGCCTGGGCGGCAAACGCAAGATCCTCAATATTTTCCCGAGCATCGACACCCCGACCTGCGCCACCTCGGTGCGCAAGTTCAACCAGTCGGCCAACGATATTGCCAACACCGTCGTGCTGTGCATTTCCGCCGACCTGCCCTTCGCACAGGCACGTTTCTGCGGCGCCGAAGGGCTGGACAACGTGCAAACGCTATCGACGATGCGTGGCCGTGAATTCCTCGAAGCCTATGGTGTTGCCTTCAAGAGCGGCCCGCTGGTCGGCGTCGCCGCCCGCGCCGTGGTCGTGCTCGACGAAAACAACCGCGTGCTGCACAGCGAACTGGTCGGCGAAATCAAGGATGAGCCGAATTACGCCGCCGCACTGGCCGCGCTGACGTAAATCCAACGCCCAAACGACAAGCCCGCCGATCCGGCGGGCTTTTTTGCGCGCAATGGCAGGGACTCAGTGTTTGCCGGTGCTGCCGAACCCCCCCTCGCCCCGCGAACTGGCATCGAAATCCTCGACCACGTTAAAGCCGACCTGCAACACCGGCACCACCACCAACTGGGCAATGCGTTCCAACGGATTGAGCGTGAAACTCGTCTGCCCCCGATTCCACACCGAGACCATCAGTTCGCCCTGGTAATCGCTGTCGATCAGCCCGACCAGGTTGCCGAGCACGATTCCATGCTTGTGGCCAAGCCCGGAGCGCGGCAGGATCATTGCCGCCAGGCCCGGATCGGCCAGGTGGATGGCCATGCCGGTACGCACCAGCGTCGTCTGACCAGGAACGATTTCCAGCGGCGCGTCGATGCAAGCACGCAAATCGAGCCCCGCCGAACCGGGCGTCGCATAATGCGGCGGGCTGTCGTGCAGGCGTGGGTCGAGAATCTTGACGTCGATACGGTGCATCAGTCTGTTCCTGTCAAATCAGCAATATGTTCGATGAGCTGGCGCGCCAGCTCGGATTTCGGCGCCGGCGTCAGCGGGTGCGTGCCCTTGTCGTCGAACAGCACAAGACGGTTGTCGTCGCCGCCGAAACCATCCTGGATCAGGTTGCCGGCGATCAGCGGGATATTCTTCTTGCGCCGCTTGGCCTGCGCATACTCTTCCAGATTGCGGCTCTCTGCGGCGAAGCCGACGCAGAACGGGCCGCCCGGCAGGGCCGCGACTTCGGCCAGAATGTCCGGGTTTTCGACCAGCTCGATCGGCGGGATGCCGCCCATGTCCTTTTTCAGCTTGTGCCCAGCGGCGTTGGCCACGCGGTAATCGGCGACGGCCGCGACACCGATGAAGATATCCGACAACGACGCCCGCGCCATCACCGCCGCGTGCATTTCCAGCGCGCTGCGGACATCGATGCGGTCGACTCCCTGCGGGGCTGCAAAACCAACGGGGCCGGAAACCAGCGTCACCGCCGCGCCAGCCTGTCGCGCCGCTCGTGCCAGCGCATAGCCCATGCGCCCCGACGACAGATTGGTGATGCCGCGCACCGGGTCGATGGCTTCGAAAGTCGGCCCGGCCGTAATCAGCACCCGCTTGCTGGCCAGCAATTTGGGCGTGAAGAAAGCAATCACTTCTTCAAGAATTTCTTCCGGCTCCAGCATACGGCCGGCGCCAACTTCGCCACAAGCCTGCTCGCCGCTGGCCGGGCCGAGGATGCCAATGCCGTCGGCCCGCAACTGCGCCACGTTGCGCTGCGTCGCCGGGTTTTCCCACATCTGCCGATTCATTGCCGGCGCCACCAGCAGCGGACAGTCGCGTGCCAGCACCATGGTTGCCAACAGATCGTCGGCCAGACCGTGCACCGTCCGCGCCAGAAAATCGGCCGAAGCCGGTGCAACCAGAATCAGGTCGGCCTGGCGGGAGAGATCGATATGCGCCATCGCATTCGGCATCCGCGCATCCCACTGGTCGGTGAAGACTGGCTTGCCGGACAGCGCCTGGAAGGTCGTCGGCGTCACGAAATGCGTCGCCCCCTCGGTCATCGCCACTTGCACCTCGGCGCCCTGCTTGGCGAGCAGACGAAGCAGTTCGGCGGCCTTGTAGGCGGCGATGCCGCCAGTGACACCGAGAACGATGCGCTTTCCCTGTAATTCCATTGTCGTGCCATTAGAATGTGAGCCAAAACATTCTAACGGAAATCACATGGCGATCACCGACTGGCCCGAAGGCGAGCGGCCCCGCGAACGACTGCTGGCGCATGGGCCGGAAGCGCTCTCCGACGCCGAACTACTGGCCATCTACCTGCGCGTCGGCGTGCGCGGCAAAAGCGCCGTCGACCTGGCGCGCGACCTGCTACAACGCTTCAACGGCCGCCTGGGGGCTCTCGCCGAAGCCTCGCTGGAGGAACTGGCCAGCGTCTCCGGCATCGGCATGGCCAAGGCGGCGCAACTCAAGGCCAGCTTCGAACTGGCCCGCCGCGCGCTGACACAGGAAATGGCAACGCGCGACACCTTCTCGTCGCCCGGCAAGGTACGCGACTGGCTGCGCCTGAAGCTGGCCAGCCGCCAGAAGGAAGTTTTCATGGCGCTCTGGCTGGATGCCCAGAACCGGCTGATCAAGGCCGACGAGCTGTTTTCCGGTAGCCTGACGCAAACCAGCGTCTATCCACGCGAAGTGGTCAAGGCGGCGCTGGCCAACAATGCGGCAGCGGTCATCCTCGCCCACAACCACCCGTCCGGCGTCGCCGAACCCTCCCGCGCCGACGAAATGCTGACCAGCAGCCTGAAAGATGCACTGGCGCTGGTCGACGTGAAGGTTCTCGATCATTTCATCGTGGCCGGCAACGCGCTTCCGCTATCCTTTGCCGAACGCGGCCTGCTATAAAATGCAGAAAACCCTTGAAATCCATGGGTGGTTTTGGTTATACTCGCGGGCTTTCTTCTAGCGAATTCTGGAGCACCAATCATGGCGCGAGTCTGCCAAGTAACGGGCAAAGCCCCGATGGTCGGGAACAAGGTTTCCCACGCCAACAACAAAACGAAGCGTCGCTTCCTGCCGAATCTGCAGTATCGCCGTTTCTGGGTCGAATCTGAAAACCGCTTCCTGCGCCTGCGTGTTTCCAACGCCGGTCTGCGCGTTATCGACAAGAACGGCATCGACGCCGTGCTCGCCGACCTGCGTGCACGCGGCGAAGTCTGATTAAGGAAGGATAAGTAAAATGGCTAAAGGCGGTCGCGAAAAAATCAAGCTGGAATCCACGGCTGGCACCGGTCACTTCTACACCACCTCCAAGAACAAGCGCACGACGCCTGAGAAGCTGGAGATGATGAAGTACGACCCGAAGGCTCGCAAGCACGTCGCTTACAAGGAAGTGAAGCTGAAGTAATTCGGCACGCTCCAGCTTTCGACAAACCCGCCTTTCGGCGGGTTTTGTTTTTGGCTATGCCTGTTTGCTGCGCATGAGCAGCACGGCATAGCCGGCGATCCCGAGGAATACCAGGAACGACCAGTTGGCCATCGACAAGCCAAGAAACTCCCATTCACGGCTGGTGCAGAAGCCGGTGGCCAAGAACATACCCGGCCATTGCATTCCCAGCCAGTCGACCAGACGCTCGATCAGGGTCGGGTCGCTGTAGCCACACTCGGTCGCCAGGTGCGGAAAAGCCTGCATCCAGGACTGGTAGCCGGCCACCGCCACCCCGCCCGCGGCGAGTGCGGTAATCAGCCCCCCCCACAGCAGGCGCCCGACAGGCAGCACGGCCCCGAGCAAAGCGACCACGCCGATCACGATATAGAGCAGGCGCTGGAAGATGCAGAACGGACAAGGTGCCAGCCGGTAGAGTTGCTGCAGTTCAAGGCCAACCGCGACCAGCCCCAGCGTGCCCAGGGCCAGCGCCGCGAACCACGCACGAAGAGGGATCTCACGCCACGGCATAGCTGCGTACCCTTAAGGAAAGTTCCTGCAGTTGCCTGATGCCCGATGCTTCGGCTTTGTGGCACCACGCCTGCAGATCGATAACCAGTTGCTCACGGGTCGCATTGGTTCGATTCCAGACCGCCGTCAACTCCGCACGCATCGCATAAAGCGTCGCCAGGCTGTGGCTGCGCGCCAACAGTTCATCCAGCCGCTTGCGCCAGTCGTCGGGAATCTGATTGACCTCGACCTCCAGCCAGCGCTTCAAGCCCTTGTACGAGGCCTTGTCCTGGAACTTTGCCAGTTCCTCGCGATACAGGTTCTTCAGCGAGCCGGCATAACGTGCCAGTACGTCATAGCGGTTGTCGATGACCGCCTGCAGGGTTGCCGAATCCACTTCGGAGCGCGGCGCGACGATCTTCGGCACCGGTGCCACCTTTTTGACCCTGGCCAGGCCCAGCGCGCAAAGGATGCGAATATACATCCAGCCGATGTCGAACTCGTACCAGCGATTGGAGAGCTTGGCCGAGGTGGCGAACGAATGATGGTTGTTGTGCAGTTCCTCGCCGCCGATCAGGATGCCCCAGGGAACGATATTGGTCGACGCGTCGGCGCAATTGAAATTGCGGTAACCCCAGTAGTGGCCGATGCCGTTAATGACGCCTGCCGCCCAGAAGGGAATCCAGGCAACCTGCGCGATCCAGATAAGGATGCCGGGCAGAGCACCGAAGAGAAATAGGTCGATGGCCAGCATCAGCGTGATGCCGAGTTTGTGCCAGGGCGTGTAGAGATTTCTCTCCAGCCAGTCGTCCGGCGTGCCGTGACCATAGCGCCGCAATGTTTCCTTGTTCCAGGCTTCCTTGACGTAGAGAAAAACGCCGCCCCACAGCACGCGATTGATGCCGTACACCTGCGGGCTGTGCGGGTCGTCGGCCGTTTCGCACTTGGCGTGGTGCTTGCGGTGAATCGCCGCCCATTCCTTGGTCACCATGCCGGTGGTCAGCCACAACCAGAGGCGAAAAAAGTGCGACGCCAAGGGCGACAGATCAAGCGCCCGGTGCGCCTGGTGGCGATGCAGGAAGATGGTGACCGAAGCGATGGTGACATGCGTGAGGCCAAGGGTCACGAGCACGTAGCCCCACCAGGGCAGATCGAAAACGCCGGAAAACATAGGTTCCTTTAGCTAAGGTTGCGCGCAATATTCTAAGGCATGCACCGGGCGCTCACGAGGGCCAATCAGAGCGGCGACCCGAAATTTCGAAAATTGCCCTTTCCGGGCGGTCGACCGCAACAGGGTTGAACAGCAGGCGGGGCGCCGTTAAGATGACCGGATGAATACACGCATACTGCTCGTCGAAGACGACGAACGCCTGGCCGAACTGACGGCCGAATATCTCACCAAGAACGACTTGCAGGTCGCCATCGAGCCACGTGGCGACATGGCCGAGGCGCGAATCCTTCAGGAACAGCCCGATCTGGTCATTCTCGACGTCATGCTGCCTGGCAAGGATGGTTTCGAGGTCTGCCGCGCCGTGCGCCAGCAATATCGTGGCGTGATCCTGATGCTGACCGCCCGCGACGAGGATTTCGACCAGATTCTCGGCCTTGAAATGGGCGCCGACGACTACATCGCCAAGCCGGTGCAACCGCGCGTGCTGCTCGCCCGCATCAAGGCACTGCTGCGCCGGATG
>JAEUOH010000094.1 GCA_016790845.1 Dechloromonas sp. | reverse complement strand
ACGGCGACGCTGCGCATTGCCGGGGCGGACATCGCCGGGCGGACGATCCCGGAGATCCTGGCCGCCAAGGGCTTCGTCAAGGAAACGCCGGAACTTTTGAAGAGCTACGACGAAGGCGCCGAGCGCTACTTCGAGTGGCGGGCCCAGTACGGCGCGCAATTTTCCGGCACCGGCGTTGGCTATTTTGCCGAGAACCCGACGGCGACGCATCGCGACACCGATTATTCGCGCAAGGATGTCATCATTCTCTCTTCGACTGGCAGTCCGGCGCGCCTGGTCAATGATGAAAGCATCCTCGGTGAGCGCGTACTGGCGCTCGATGCGACGGGCGACATCCTGGCCAAGTTCGTGCGCCGCGTGGCGCGCAACTCGCGGCTCTCCGGCAAGGAAGAGGCCGAGGTCGAGGCGGCCCACGAGAGCATTGGCAAGGGCTTGTTCACTGAACTGCCGGTGCATTTCTACATGCTGATGTTCCACCTCGACCTCCACCATTACGTCTGGGTGCACATCGACGACATGGCGCCCTACGCCTACCAGCCGGAACTCAAGGACAAGCTGGTGCTACCGCCCGAGCAGACCGACCTGATCGACATCCTGACCGCCGAAATGGACGTGCTGATGGACGACATCGTCGCCAGTAAGTCGGGTGGCACGACCGTGCTCTGCGCCGGGCCACCGGGCGTCGGCAAGACGCTGACCGCCGAGGTCTATTCGGAAATCATCCGCCGCCCGCTCTACCGCGTGCATTCCGGCCAGCTTGGCCTGAACGTCGCGGAAATGGAAAAGACGCTGAAGGAAGTGCTGACCCGTGCCCAGCGCTGGGGGGCGGTGATGCTGATCGACGAGGCCGATGTTTATATCAAGAAGCGCGACGACAACATCACGATGAATGCCGTCGTCGGTGTCTTCCTGCGTGTGCTGGAATATTTCAACGGCTTGCTGTTCCTGACCACCAATCGCGTTGACGACATCGACGAGGCCATCGTCTCGCGTTGCATCGCGCTGATCCGCTTCCATGCCCCGAGTCGCGACGACCGCCGCAAGATCTGGGGCGTCATGGCCGGGCAGTTCGGGTTGGCCATCGAGCCGGCGCTGACGGAACGTCTACCCGACATCTTCCCGCAGGCTTCCGGCCGCGACATCAAAGGGCTGGCCAAGCTGGTGGCGAAATTCTGCAACCAGAAACAGGTGCCGGCAACCGAGGACGTCTTCCGCCGCTGCTCGATGTTCCGGGCGCTGGAGCAGGCCGAGGTCGTCTGAGCGCCGCCATTTTCGGGCGAAACTCGCCGTCGACCGCGCCTGTTGCGGTCGACCCCGAAAAAAGGGCAAAAATGAAATCAGGCGGCCAGGCGCGTTTGCTCCAGCAAGGCCATGACGACCGAGCCGCCCACGGCGTCGTCGCGGTCGAGGGCGACGACGCGGCGGATGGCGTCCTCGGCCTTGCCCGGTTGGCCGTTGCGCAGGTGGATGAAGGCCAGGCCCTTGAGCGCGGCGAGGGCGCTGCCCGGCGCTTCACGCCACAGCAGCCAGTTGTCCGGCAGGCCGGCGTCGCGCGCCGCCGCGCCGACCCAGCCGCGGGCGGCCGCCAGCGCCTTGTCGAATTGCCGACAGCGGTTGTAGTGTTTGACCAGGCAGCGATGTGCCGGCAGCGCGTCCGGGGCCAGCGACAGGGCGGCGAGAAAGTGGCGTTCGGCCAGCGCGCGGTCGCTGAAATGCGCTGCCACGCCTTGCTGTAGCAGTTGGTCGACCGCGGGTGGAAGGTGGCCGAAATCGAGATTGTCGTTGTCGTCGAGCATGTTGTATCACGAGCGTATCGGGTGGAAGATGCACCCTTCAAGCAACAAGCGTGCACGTCATTTTTCAGGAGATCCCATGTTTCTCGCCATGAACCGTTTTCGCATCGCGCCGGGCAAGGAGGATGATTTCGTCGCCCACTGGCGCAACCGCAACAGCTATCTGGCGGAGGTGCCGGGTTTCGTTTCATTCAACCTGCTGCGCGGTGATACCAACGACGAACGGACTTTGTTCGCCTCCCACACGGTCTGGGATTCCGAGCAGGCGTTCGCCGACTGGACGCAGTCCGATGCCTTCCGCAAGGCGCACATGGCGGCCGGCCAGTCGCCGCGCGATTTCTACCTCGGGCCGCCGCAACTCGAACTGTTCGAAGCGGTTCTGTAGGACGAACCTTCGCGCCGTCGGCGACTCCAACTCGCAAGCCAAACGCTTGGGCCGGCATTTATCGCGGCGTCGGCAAGCAGGAAGGTTTACATTGGCGTAAAATCCCGCGCTCAGCCACGCTCGCGTAACCGGAAGAGGGCTCGGCTGCTTTCCTTGAGGATGACGATGAAGCGCGTGGACGATTTCCGCTTGCAATTGGGCAAGCATGAACTGGTGCCGATCATGATCGGCGGCATGGGCGTCGATATCTCGACTGCCGATCTCGCGCTGGAGGCGGCTCGCCTCGGTGGCGTCGGCCACATTTCCGACGCCATGATCAATACCGTCGCCGACCGTCGCTACGACACCAAGCAGGTCAAGGAAA
>JAEUOH010000075.1 GCA_016790845.1 Dechloromonas sp. | reverse complement strand
TTGATGCGGGTATTCGTCTGGTTGCGCATTTCGCGCTCGACCTGCACGCGCTGGCCTTGCTCGCAACGGTAGTTGCCGCTGGCGAGCTTCAGTTCGAGCTGGGCGTTGCTGCGCGCGGCAGGCGCGGCCTTGGGAGGATGCGTCTCGCAGGCAGCCAGGAGGACGGTCGATGCGATGGACAGGGCCAGTGAGCGAGGGAACATGCGTGGAGGGTCCGATTGGGAGGCAGTTCATTCTAGCGGCTGCCACTGCCGATGGCGACTGACGGCGAAGCCGGGCAAAAACCGTGGCGCAACATGTTGTTACACGATGCCAACAATGGCGACACAGACGCGGGTGCGCCACCAACGTACACTGCAGTCATTGCATCAGACCCCTCCTCTCGAAATTCCCCCTTTCGAGACTTCAATCCCCGCAACAGACATGGCGGGGATTTTTTTTGTCCATTGGCCGGGCGCTCGCTTCCCGACATTCGCGATGGCGGGCGAGGGTATGATTGCCCGGATAAAGTTTCTCCGGGTGCACATATGCGTTCCATCCTGCTTTTTCTGCATCTCGCCGGCGTCATCATCTGGGTCGGCGGCATGTTCTTCGCGCACTTCTGCCTGCGCCCGGCCGCCGCCGCGCAATTGCCGCCGCCGCAACGTCTGCCGCTGCTGGCGGAAGTGCTCGGGCGTTTCTTCTTCGCGGTCGCGGCAAGCATTGTCGCCATTATCGTTTCGGGGTTCGCGATCATCGGCTCGGTCGGTTTTGGCCAGACGCCGATCCACTGGCATGTCATGGAAGCAGTCGGCCTGCTGATGACCGGTATCTTCTGCGTGATCTACTTCCTCTACTACCACCGGCTCAAGGCCGGCGTGGCGGCGCAGGACTGGCCGGCCGCCGGGGCGGCGATGAACCGCATTCGCGTGCTGGTGGCGACCAATCTGATGCTCGGCGCGCTGACCATCGCGGTGGCGACGCTCGGCGCGCTGTTCGTCCGCTAAATCTCTTCGCAACTTCGCTCGCGTGATCCTGCATCTGATCCGCCATCCGAAACCCGTGGTCGAAGCGGGCATCTGTTACGGTCGACTCGATCTGGAGGCCGAAAATGCGGCGGCTGTGGGCGAAAGCTTGCGAGCTGCGCTGCCGCCGGGACTGCCGGTGTGGAGCAGCCCGCTGCGCCGTTGCCTGACGCTGGCCGAATACCTGCACCCGGCGCCGCAGATCGACGAGCGCCTGGTCGAGATGGATTTCGGAAGCTGGGAAGGCGTGCGCTGGGACGACGTGCCGCGCGCCGAACTGGATGCCTGGGCCGCCGATGTGGCCGGCTATGCGCCGCCGGGCGGCGAATCGCCCCGCGCTGTGCAGCGCCGGGCGCTCGCTTTCGTGGCTTCGCTGACCGTGCCGGAGGCGGTAATCGTCACCCACGCCGGCGTGATCCGCACCTTGCTGGCCCATTGGCAACAATTGCCACCCGCCGCCTGGCCGCAACTGGTTTTCCCTTACGGTTCGCGCACGACGGTTGAAGTCCCCCGGTAAAATGGCGGGCATGGAAACCTTCTATCCCCTGCGCGATGCCGTGCCTACGGGCGAAATTCGCCGCGCGCTGATCATCAAGCTGCGCCACCACGGCGATGTGCTGGTCAGTTCGCCGGTGTTCTCGGTGCTCAAGGCGCATGCGCCGCAAGTCGAGATAGATGCGCTGGTCTATGCCGACACGGCCGAGATGCTGACCCTGCATCCGGCGATCTCGCAGGTGCACACCATCGACCGCCAATGGAAAAAGCTCGGCCTCGCCGGCCAGGCCAGCGCCGAACTGGCGCTCTACAACACCTTGAAGGCGCGCGGCTACGATCTGCTCATCCATCTGACCGAACATTGGCGCGGCGCCTGGCTATGCCGCTTGCTCAAGCCGCGCTGGTCGGTCGGGCCGGCGGTGGCCGGACGCAACAAACATTGGCAGAAGAGTTTCACCCATCTCCAGATGGCGCCGCGTAATGCCTTGCGCCACATGGTCGAGGCCAACCTCGATGCGCTGCGCCGGATCGGCATCCAGCCCGCGCCCGACGAGCGGCGCATGCTGCTGGTGCCGGGGCCGGCCGCCGAGGCCAGCGTGGCGGCGCACCTGCAGGGCTTCGGACTGCAGGGTGGCGATTTCATTCATGTTCACCCGGCGTCGCGCTGGTTCTTCAAATGCTGGCCGGCAGAACGCATGGCCGAGTTGGTTGCCCATCTGCAGGCCGCTGGCCACGCCGTGGTGCTGACGGCAGCGCCCAGCCGCGACGAGCAGGCGATGGTCGAAGCGATTCAGAAACGCCTGTCGCAGCCGGCGTTCAACCTCGCGGGCCGGCTTTCGCTGAAGGAGCTGGCGGCGCTGACCAAGGCATCCCGGCTGTTCATCGGTGTCGATTCCGCGCCGATGCACATCGCGGCGGCGGTCGGCACGCCGGTCGTGGCGCTGTTCGGCCCTTCCGGCGACAAGCAGTGGGGGCCGTGGGGCGTGCCGTTCCGGGTCGTCGCCAGCAAGAACCACCCGTGCCGGCCGTGCGGCATCGATGGCTGCGGTGGCGGCAAGGTCAGCGACTGCCTGACTTCGCTGACCGTAGACGACGTGCTGGGCGCCGCGCACGAATTGTTCGCCCGGTGAAAATCGCCATCGTCCGCCAGCGCTACAACCCGTTCGGCGGAGCGGAGCGCTTCGTCGAGCGGGCGCTTGGGGCGCTGGCCGACGAGGGCGCGGAGGTCACGCTGATCACCCGCAGCTGGGAAGGGGCGCCGCGCGAAGGCTTCAAACAGATCACCTGCGACCCGCCGTATTCCCGGTTATTCGGGGGGCGGGCGGCACGCGACCGGAGTTTTTCCGCCGCCGCGCAGTTGGCGATGGCGAAGGGCGGTTTCGACATCACTCAATCGCACGAGCGGATACCGGGTTGCATGATCTTCCGTGCCGGCGACGGTGTGCATGCGGCGTGGCTGGCGCACCGGGCGCGGGTGCTGGGAGGGTTGCAGAAACTGGCGCAGGCCTGGTCGCCGTATCACCGCTATGTTCTCGGCGCCGAAAAAGCCATGTTCGCGCATCCGGCGTTGCGGGCGGTGATCTGCAATTCGCAGATGGTGGCCGATGAAATTTGCCGTTTTTACGGGGTCGACCGCAACCGGTTGCATGTGATCTACAACGGGGTCGATACCGCGATGTTTCACCCCGGGCTGGCCGACGAATTTCGCGTGCCGACACGCGCCCAGGCCAGGATTCCCGAAAGTGCGCCGTTGCTGCTGTTCGTCGGCAGCGGATTCGAGCGCAAGGGGGTGCCGCAGCTGTTGCGGGCATTTGCCAAGGTGCGTAATCAAGCTACACGGCTGGTCATCGTCGGTGCCGACCGCAAGCTGAAGGTGATGCAGGCATTGGCGCTGAAACTCGGGGTGAGCCAGCGGGTGCTCTTCACGGGGCCGCTGAAGGATGTCCGGCCATGGTATGGCGCTGCCGACGGCTTCGTGCTGCCGACCCTCTACGATCCGTGTCCGAACGCGGCGCTGGAGGCCTTCGCCAGCGGCCTGCCGGTTGTTACCTCGACAACCTGCGGAGCGCAGGAATGGGTGCGCGAGGGCGAAAACGGCTGGGTCGTCGATGCCGTCGATGAAGCGGCACTCGCATTGCGCCTGGATGACCTGGCAGGGCTCGCCGGGGATGCCGCTGCCCGGGCCACGGCGCGGCGCGGTGTCGAAGCGCTGACGCTGCCGGCGATGGCCGATCGTTTATTGGCGCTCTACCGGTCTATCGGCGGGGCGGCGGCCGGGCGGGTATAATCCTGCCCTTTACTTTTGGCATCAGGTATTTGCATGTCCAATGACATGAACAGTCGCGAGTTGTATGCCCGACTGCTGACCTACGTCCGGCCCTACTGGAAGATCTTCGTCGCGGCGCTCGTCTGCATGGCGATCACTTCGCTGGCCGAGCCGATTTTCCCGGCGATGATGAAATCACTGCTCGACAACGGTTTCTCGACGTCGAGCGGCCCCTGGGATTGGCTTTTCTACCCGCTGGCGATCATGGGGCTGTTCCTTGTTCGCGCAATTTTCGGCTTCCTTGGCGACTATGCGATGAGCTGGGTGTCGAGCAACGTGGTCGCCGAATTGCGCCAGGGCATGTTCGAACGCATGGTTCGCCTGCCGACTCGTTATTACAGCGACAACCTGTCCGGGCGGCTGATGTCGCGCATCGCCTATGACGTTTCCGGTGTCGCCAGCGCGGCGACCGGGGCGCTGACGACGCTGATCAAGGACACCCTGTCCATTGTCGGCCTGCTTTCCTGGCTGCTTTACCTGAACTGGCGGCTGACGCTGATCACGCTGTCCGTCGTTCCCTTCATCGCCATCGTGGTGAAGATTTTCAGCAAGCGTTTGCGTCGGGTCGCCAAGGGCCAGCAGGATTCCATGGGGCGGATCACGCAGGTCCTGCAGGAGACCATCGAAGGCCACAAGGTGGTCAAGATTTTCGGCGGGCAGGCTTACGAGGAGGGGCGCTTTCGCAAGTCGGTGCAGGAGCAGCGCGGGCTGACGATGCGCGCCGCCCTGGCCGCTGCGGCGCAGACGCCGATCGTGCAGTTCTTCGCGGCCAGCGGGGTTGCAGTGATCATGGGCGTCGCCATGAAGCAGGCGGCAAGCGACCAGACCTCGGTTGGCAGTTTCGTTTCCTTCGTCACGGCGATGCTGATGATCCTCGCCCCGCTCAAGCGCCTGACCGATGTCAATGCGCCGATCCAACGCGGGCTGGCGGCTGCCGAGAGCGTTTTTTCGCTGATCGACGAGAAGCCCGAAGGGGATCACGGCAAGGAAGAACTCGGGCGCGCCCAAGGTCTGGTCGAGTTCGACAACGTCACGTTCACCTATCCCGGCGCCGACCGACCGGCACTGAATGGGGTGTCGCTGACGATACGCCCAGGCGAATGCGTGGCGCTGGTCGGCCCCTCGGGCAGCGGCAAGACGACGGCAGCCAACCTGTTGCCGCGTTTCTTTCTGCTGGACGGCGGGGAAATCCGCGTCGATGGCCATGCGCTGGACCAGGTTCGTCTGAGCAGTCTGCGCGACAACATCGCGCTGGTCAGCCAGGATGTCGTGCTGTTCAACGACACGATAGGCGCTAATATCGCCTATGGCGGCAAGTGCGACGCAAGCATTGAAGAAATCCGCGCTGCGGCACGGGCGGCCCATGCGCTGGAGTTCGTCGAGGCCTTGCCGGACGGGTTCGATACGATGATCGGTGAAAACGGCGTCAAGCTCTCCGGCGGGCAGCGCCAGCGCCTCGCCATCGCGCGCGCCATCCTGAAGGACGCGCCCATCCTGATCCTCGACGAAGCCACGTCGGCCCTCGACACCGAATCGGAACGGCATGTGCAGGCTGCGCTCGACGAACTGATGCGTGGCCGTTCGACGCTGGTCATCGCCCATCGCCTGACCACCATCGAGCGTGCCGACCGCATTGCCGTGCTGAGCGCCGGAAAGATTGCCGAAGTCGGCAAACATTCGGAATTGCTGGCGATGAATGGCATCTACGCGCGCCTGCACAGCATGCAGGTACAGGAATCCCTGGCAACTGCAGAATGAAAATCCTCCATACCGAAGCCTCCTGCGGCTGGGGCGGGCAGGAAATCCGGATTCTTTCCGAAGCACAAGGCCTGATCGAGCGCGGCCATGACGTGCACCTCGTCTGTCCGCCCGAGGCGCGCATATTTACCGAAGCGCCCCGTTTCGGCGTGCCGGTCGAGGCCTTGCCCATTGGCCGCAAACGCCTCGGCGGCGTGTTGGCAATGCGCGCCTACTTGAAGCAGCATCCGGTCGACGTCATCAATGCCCACAGTTCGACCGATACGTGGCTGGCCGCCCTGGCCTGTCGATTGCTCGCCGACGCGCCGCCCATCGTGCGCACCCGCCACATTTCCGCCCCGCTGGCAGACAACCGGGCGACACGCTGGCTGTATGCCGATGCCACGCGCTATATCGCGACCACCGGCGAGTCGCTGCGTGCGCAGTTGCTGGAAACCTTGCACGTGGCGCCCGAGCGCGTCGTTTCCGTGCCGACCGGGGTCGACGCGCTACGCTACCGCCCGGCCGATGCCGACGAGCGCGCGGCGCGGCGCGCGCAACTCGGGTTGCCGGTTGGGGTGCCGCTGGTCGGTATCGTCGCCACCCTGCGCAGCTGGAAAGGCCATCGTTTCCTGGTCGAAGCCTTTGCCGGGAACGTGCCGGCGGCGGCGCAGCTGGTGATCGTTGGCGACGGCCCGCAGCGCGAGGCGCTGATCGCACAGGTTGCGGAACTGGGTCTGCAGGATCGCGTGCATCTGGTCGGCAATCATCCCGACGTCGTGCCCTGGATGCAGGCGCTCGATGTGTTCGTGCTGCCCTCCTATGCCAACGAAGGCGTGCCGCAGGCCCTGATGCAGGCGATGGCTTGCGGCCTGCCCTGTATTACGACCGACATCGGCGCGATTCCCGAACTGGCGCAGCATGAGGCGACGGCGCTGGTGGTACCACCGCAGGATGTCGCCGCGCTGGATCTTGCGTTGAATCGCCTGCTCGGCGATGCTCAATTGCGCCAGCGCTTGGGGCAGGCGGCGCGTGATCACGTGCTGGCGGCGCATGGGCGCGAGACGATGCTGGATCGCATGGAGAGCCTGTTCCGCAAGGCGTGCGGGGCGGCATGAGCGAGGCGCCGGCCAGCATTCTGGTCATCAACGTTTGTCGTATCGGCGACACGCTGCTGGCGACGCCAGCGATTCGTGCGCTGGCCAGGATGTGGCCGGAAGCACGGATCACTGTGCTCGGGCATCCGAAGCGGGTGGAGGTGATTGAGCACCTGCCGTTCGTGGCCGAAGTCGGTGCCATTACCAAGCAGCGAGCACTGTTCCGTGGGTGGTTGCAGGCGCCCCGCTACGACTTGGCCATCGTCTATGGCCACGACCAGGCACTGGTTCGCTACGCCCTGCGCGTCGCTCGCCAGGTCGTGGCTTTTCGCCAACAGGACGCTGCTCTGAACGCGCGCCTCTATCGCTGTGTCGAGGAAGCGCCGGCCTATTCCGAACATGCGGTGGACGGCGCCTTGCGCCTGATCAAGGCGTTGGGTATTCCGATGGCCGGCAAGCGGCTGAGTTTTGCGCTCCACGAAAGCGAGCGTCGGGCCGCTGCAGACCGCCTGGCAGCCCTGGGTCTTGAGGGTGTGCATCCGTTGATCGGTCTCAAGATTGCGAGCTTTCCGACCAAGGCCTATCGTGATTGGCCTGTGGACCACTTCGTCGAATTGTGCGAGCGGATACGCGCGCGCTGGCCGGATGCTGGCTTCATCATCTTCGGCGGGCCGGACGAGCGCGACAATATCGCCGCCGCCCAACGCAGGATCGGTGGTCGTTGCGCGGCGTTCAGCGATTTGAGTCTGCGCGAAGCGGGGGCGGTGATGTCGTTCCTTGACGCCTATGTCGGTGTCGATACCGGGCCGACACACATCATGGGCGCGTTCGATATCCCGATCGTCGCCATGTTTCACTGCAAGCTGCCGCGCTCGCTGTACGGGCCACTCGAGCACCCTTGCGATTTTTCGCTCGACCATCCCCGTCTGGGGCAAGGCTGCGACGAGACGACGGCGATGGCCGAATTGTCCGTCGACGCGGTAGCTGGACAACTTGCCGCCGCCCTGGGAGCTTACCGCGATCGGGCCGGCGCCAATTCGGCGCGATGATGGCTCGGGACGTCGATCAGTTTGGTTGTTTCATTCGGAATTTGATTTTCACGAGGTTGCCCACATGTTGAACAGTGTCGAGATCACCGCTTTTCAAGACAAGTGCCTGACAAACGCCGGCTGGCCGGAAACGCTTGCCGGGATGCTGGACGGACTGACCGATCCGGCGTGGCAGTGGATTGCCACCAATCATCGCTACAACAGTCTGCTCTGGGCCGAAGAAGACCTCGCTCGGCGCCGTGATGTGTCGGACAGCGAGATTGCCAAGAACAAGCGGGCCATCGATGGTTTCAACCAGGCGCGCAACGACGCGACCGAGTGCATCGACGAGGCCCTGCTGGTGGCCATCGGCGCGGTGCAGTGTACGCCGACGGCACGCCAGCACTCGGAAACGGCCGGCATGATGATCGATCGCCTGTCGATCATGTCGCTGAAGACCAAGGCCATGCGAGAACAGGTCGAGCGGACGGATGCCTCCGAAGAACACCGCGAATCGTGCAGGGTCAAGTTGGCACGTTTGAATGAACAACGCGCCGACTTGGCGGCCTGTCTTGATGCGCTGCTTGCCGATGCGGCGGCCGGCAAGGCTTACTTCAAGATTTACCGCCAGTTCAAGATGTACAACGATCCCAACTTGAACCCGCAACTCTACGCGAGCAAGGCTTAGGCCAGAGTCAGCCACCGGGCCTGAGCAGGATGCCGACCCGGTCGAGTATCAACGAATCGGGCAGTTCGGCGACGGCCAGAGGTGCCTCGACCCATTCGGCACGCGGGCCGATCGGTGCCCATTGTGACGGCGGCGGTGATTTTGCGGTATCGGCAAAGAGCCCGAGAACGCCACCCGGGCTGGCGGCGGCGAAGTGCATCAGGCCGCTGTCGGGAAATATCGAAGTCCGGGCGTGCCAGATCAGACCCAGGGCCTGGTCCAGTGGGCCACGGAACGGATGGATATGGGGCGAATTGGCGGCCAGTACCGGTTCGGCAACTTCGTCGTCGCCCGGGTAAAGCGGGTTATCGCTCTTGCCGGGTGTCCACATGAATACCGTTGCCAGTCCCCAGCGCTCGGCAACGGCCGCCGACCAGTCCAGAACCTGCTGCGTGGTCGGCTGCTTCTTCGCGCGGCGGGCGCCCAGGCCGAGCACGATATAGCCGCCTGGCTTGAGCTTCTGTTCGGTAAGCCACTGCCGGGCGAAAAGGGCATCCTTCTCGGGCAGAACATAGCGCGGGTTCGGCAGGGTCGCCGGCAGAGGCAGTCCGATGGCCGTGACGAGGCGGGCAAGGCGGCGGCTTTCGTGCTCACCCAGCGGCGTGGGTAAAGGGTGGCTCAGCTTGGGATAGGTGCTGGCGGACTGAACGTAGCTCACTGTATTCTTGCCGCCAAGCCACAGACCGCGCCGGATGGCGCGCGGGGATTCCTCGCCGTTGGCGACCAGCACCCAGTCGAATTCCTGCCGCCGCAGTTGCCAGAACAGCTTCAGGCTCGTCAGCGCGGCCCCCGGTCGGACGCGGCCGGCATGTTTGACACGCGGCAGGGTCCAGATCCGATCGAAGTCTCTGTTTCCGGCAAGTACCCAGGCGTTGTAATCGTTCGCCAGCACATGAATCTCGGCGTCGGGCAGCGCCTTGCGCAGCCAGGCGAGCATCGGCGTGGTCAGCAGCATGTCGCCCAGTTTGTCGCGTTTGATGACCAGGATTTTCATCGGGGTATTCTCTTCGGTGCGCTTATCGGTTTCAGGGCGCATTGTGTCGTAAGTGGCGCACAGTTCAAAGGCGGCAAAGCGCTAGCCGGTATAATCGCCATTTTTTGGGCCAAACATGCGTCGGATCGATCTCAACACTGCGGAGCAATGGGCCTTGCTTGCCGTGGTCGCATTTTTGCCGGCCGTCGAGGCACCAAAAAATATAGCGGTGGTTCTGTTCCTCGTGCTGTGGGCGGTCAACCGCTGGCGCACCAAGGACTGGGGCGGGCCGTGGTCTGGATGGGACGTGACGGTGCTGGCCCTGATTGCCGGGGCCTATGCATCCGTCGTCTTTGGCGCGTTCATGCCGAACAAGGGGATGGCGGCCGCCCACGATGTTCTGGTCTATGGCCTGGTTTTCCTTGCTTTGCGCCGTAGCAGCTACGAGACGAAATTTCTCTGGCGCTTGCTGGCCGTCGCGATCGTCGCGACCTTGTTGACCCTGCTCTATGGTTACTGGGGCTTGCTGGTCACCAAAAAGCGCGTCTGGCTCGGCCTGAATTCGGTCGGACATGTCAATCACAGCGCCATTTACATCGCCATCATGTTCTCGGTTGCGCTGTCTTGGGCGGGGGCCGCGGTCGGTACCCTGCGGCAGCGCGCCTGGCTGTGGGTCGGCGCCGCAGCCCTGTGGGTATCGCTGTTCGTTACCCAGTCGCGCGGGGCGGTCATTCCTGCCGTGGCCTTCGTGCTGATCTGGCTCTTTGCCCGCGCGGCAATGATGAAACGTGCGCTGTGGAAACCGGCTCTGCTCGTCGTCGTGATGGTGGCAGGCGCGATCCTGTTGGCCCCCGGGGTGCTGAACAAGACCCGGACCAACGCCGAAGAAAACCAGCAAGGCTCGTATCGGCCCGCGTTGGCCAGATCGTCGATTCTGGCGGCCCGGGAATACCCGTTATTCGGCCTTGGGATCAACAATTTCAACAAGATGAATCCGGAACTGGCGGCGCAGTGGCAGGCAAAAAGCGGGCAGTTGTTTGCTCCGGAAGACCTGTGGTTCACCGCACATGCCCATGGTCTTTATTTCAACACGCTGGCCGAGCGTGGTCTGGTCGGCTTGCTGCCGCTCCTGATTTTCCTGGCAGCTATCGGGCTGACCCTGTTCCGTCATCGCATCCGCAACGCCGACTCGCCGCTGCAGAAGACACTTTGGGGCGGGGCTTTGGGTGCCTGGGTTGTGACAGTGCTGGGCGGGCTGTTCAATACGACCTTCCACCATGAGCACGGACTGATCACGATGATATTGATCGCCATCTGGCTGGCGCAGCTCAGGCCGGGCGTTTCCGATAAGTCGCCATGAACGTTCTGGTCATCCGTACCGACAATATCGGCGACCTGGTATGCACCACGCCCTTGCTGGCCCGCTTGCGCCAGGATTTTCCGGAGGCGTGGATCGGCGTGCTGGCGAACAGCTACAGTGCGCCGGCCCTGATCGGCCATCCGGCAGTGGACGAAGTTATCGTCTATCACAAGGCGAAGCATCTGGAAGAGGGCAGTTCTGCGCTGGGGTCTTATGTCCATCGTCTGAAAACTGTCCTTCGCCTGCGGCAAAGACGGATCGATCTCGTGCTGATTCCCGCGGTGGCCGGGCAGGCGTCGGCGCGCCGATTCGCACGCTGGCTTGGCGCGAAGGACGTCATCGCCAACGAAGATAGCGGGGTGCTGCACGAGGTCGAAAAGGTGTATGCGCTGATGCGCCGCTTGCCGGGCAAGCGAATTGAACAGCCAATCCCCCCCTGCCAGGTCATTCCGGACGCGGTTCGGGTCGAGGCGCTGCGCAAAAACTTGGCATTGCCGTTGGATTCGGGCGGGAGATTGCGTGTCGGCTTGCATATTTCCGCCCGCAAGCCATCGCAGCGCTGGCCGGCGGGGTGTTTCGTCGAATTTGCACATCGCCTGACAGCGCATTGTCCGGTCGACTTCCTGCTGTTCTGGTCGCCGGGCGACGAGAACGATCCGCGCCATCCGGGTGATGACCGCAAGGCTGCCGAAATTCTCCGGGGCGTGAGCGACCTGCCGGTGCATGCGGTCCCGACTTCGACGCTGCCGGAGTTGATCGCCGGCTTGTCGTTGTGCGATTACATGGTGCAGTCGGATGGCGGCGCGATGCACCTGGCGGCTGCTTTGGGCAAGCCGATCGTCTGCTTTTTCGGCCATTCGGATGCGCGCCGCTGGCATCCCTGGGCGGTGCCATACGAACTGCTTCAGCCGAAAAACGAGGATGTGGCGACGTTGACCGCAAGCGAAGTTTTCGATGCCTTCCTGCGCCTGCAGGCAAAGGCCAATGCGCTGGGTTCGAGCGACCGATGCGTATCCTGAAAGCCTTTTTCCTGGCGCTCCGCCTGCGGCTTGGCAACAGGACCCGGCTATCCCTGCGGAGCTATCTGAAGGGGATCGATCGGCTGACGATTGGGGGCTCATGCAAGATCATGCGTGGCGTGACCCTCGATGCCTCCAGAAGCGGCGAAATCCGCCTTGACGACAAGGTCACCCTCAACCAGCAGGCGATCCTGATTGGCGGTAGCGGGGGAATCCGCCTCGGTCAGGGCGTCGAGATCAACTGTTTCGGGTTCATCGATGGCAGCGGCGGCGTGGATATCGAGGAGCGGACGCTGGTCGGGCCGGGGGTGAGGATCATTACCTATCAGCATGCGTTCGACGGGCGGGAGCCGATTTGCATTCAGGATTCGGTCACCGCGCCGGTTCGCATCGGGCGCGACGTGTGGATCGGGGCGAATGTCGTGATCATGTCCGGTGTGACGATTGGCGAAGGCGCGGTGGTGGGCGCCGGGGCTGTCGTCAGCCGCGACATTCCGGCATGGGCGGTTGCCGTGGGCGTTCCTGCCAAGGTGTTGCGCTACAGAATGCCGGATCAGGCGGCGCCCGCGTAGCGCCACCTGGTAGTCAGTGCGCCGCTTCCCAGTTTGGCCCGATGCCGACCTCGACGACCAGCGGTACCTTGAGTTCGGCTACCTGGCCCATCAGGCGCGGCAGGTGGGCACGCACTTCGCTCAATTCGTCGTCCGGCACTTCGAGCAGCAGTTCGTCATGGACCTGCAGAATCAGGCGACTTTTCCGGGTTGACCGCGACAGCCAGTCCTGGACGGCGATCATCGCCAGCTTGATGAGGTCGGCGGCGGTGCCCTGCATCGGCGCGTTGATCGCCGCGCGTTCCGCGCCCTGGCGGCGCATCGCCTGGCTGGAGCGGATTTCCGGGAACCACAGGCGGCGGCCGAAGGCGGTTTCGACGTAGCCCTTGTCGCGTGCCGTCTGGCGGGCCTCCTCCATGTAGCGGGCGACGCCGGGGTAGCGGGTGAAGTAGCGGTCGATGTAGGTCTGCGCGGCGCTGCGTTCCAGCCCGAGCTGGCGGGCGAGACCGAAGGCGCTCATGCCGTAGATCAGGCCGAAGTTGATGCTCTTGGCGACACGGCGCTGGTCGGGGCCGACTTCGAGCGGCGTGACGCCGAAAATCTCGGCGGCGGTGGCGCGGTGCACGTCTTCGCCGTGGGCGAAGGCGTCGAGCAGGCGCTCATCGCCCGACAGGTGGGCCATGATGCGCAGTTCGATCTGTGAGTAGTCGGCCGAAACGATGCTGCTTCCGGCCGGAGCGATGAAGGCGGTACGGATGCGCCGGCCTTCCTCGGTGCGTACCGGGATATTTTGCAGGTTGGGATCACTGGAAGCGAGCCGGCCCGTCACGACGGAAGCCTGGGAGAAGTGAGTATGCACTCTGCCGGTTTCCGGGTTGATCTGGCGCGGCAGCTTGTCGGTGTAGGTGCCCTTGAGTTTGGACAGGCTGCGGTGTTCGAGCAGCAATTTGGGCAGCGGATAGTCGAGGGCGAGTTCGGAGAGCACTTCCTCGTCGGTCGACGGGCCGCCGGAGGCCGTCTTTTTCTTGACCGGCAAGCCGAGCTTGGTGAACAGGATGTCACCGAGTTGCTTGGGTGAGGCGAGGTTGAAGGGTTGGCCGGCAAGTTCGTAGGCCTGCGCTTCCAGCGCCATGATCTTCTGACCGATTTCGTGGCTCTGGCGGGCCAGCACGTTGCCATCGATCAGGATGCCGTTGCGTTCCATCTGCCAGATGACCTGGCGCGCCGGCATTTCGATCTCGTGGTAAATGCGTGACAGCCCGGGTTCGTCGGCGAAGCGTGGGTGCAGCACGTCATGGACGCGCAGCGTGACATCGGCGTCCTCGGCGGCATAGGTGGCGGCACGTTCGATGTCGACCTGGTCGAAACCGATCTGCTTGGCGCCTTTGCCGCAGAGGTCTTCGTAGGCGATGGTCTCCAGGCCGAGGTGGCGTGTGCATAGTTGCCCGAGGTCGTGGCCCTTGTCGGACTCGATGACGTAGCTTTGCAGCATGGTGTCGTGGGCGATACCGGCCATTGCGATGCCGTGGTTGGCGAAGACGTGCTGGTCGTACTTGGCGTTTTGCAGCACTTTCTTGCGGTCGACCGATTCCAGCCACGGTTTGAGCTTGGCCAGCGCTTCGTCGCGCGGCAACTGGTCGGCGACGCCGGGTGCGGTGTGGGCGAGCGGGATGTAGCAGGCCTCGCCGGGCATTACCGACAGCGAAATGCCGACGATGCGCGCGGCGAAGGAATCGAGGCTGGTGGTTTCGGTATCGAGCGCGGTCAGTTCGGCGGCCTCGATTTTGGTCAGCCAGGCCTCGAATTGCGGCCAGGTGAGGACGGTTTCGTAGTTGACGGCGATGGCCTGGGTCGGCTGCCTGGCCTCGGTTGGCGTCGATTGGCGCGCCGGGATATGGGCAGCGGCATCGGGGCCGTCGATCTCGTTGAGCCAGCTGCGGAACTGGTAGCGGGTGTAGAGCGCGCGCAAGGTGTCGATGTCGCGCTCGGTTGCGGTCAACGCCATGGGGGCGGGCAAATTCGGCAGGTCGCAGGCGACCGTGACCAGTTTCTTGCCGAGCGGCAGGAAACTTAGGTGATCGCGCAGATTCTGGCCGACGACGCCGCCGATTTCGTCGGCATGGGCGATGATTTCGTCGAGTGAGCCGTATTGCGCCAGCCACTTGAGCGCAGTCTTGGGGCCGCACTTCGGCACGCCGGGTACGCCGTCGACGGTGTCGCCGACCAGCGCCAGATAATCGACGATCTTGCCCGGCGGCACGCCGAACTTGGCCTCGACGCCAGCCTCGTCGAGCAGTTCGTTGCTCATCGTGTTGTACCAGCGCACGTGCGGGCCGACCAGTTGGGTCAGATCCTTGTCGCCGGTGGAAATCAGCGTTTCCAGACCGTCGACCGCAGCAGCCGTGGCCAGCGTGCCGATCACGTCGTCGGCCTCGACGCCGTCGACCATCAGCAGCGGCCAGCCGGCCGCCTGGATCGCTGCATGCAGCGGTTCGATCTGGCTGACCATGTCGTCCGGCATTGGCGGCCGATGCGCCTTGTACTCCGGAAACCAGTCGTCGCGGAAGGTCTTGCCCTTGGCATCGAAGACCACGGCCTTGTAGTCCGCCTTGTAGTCGCTTTCGAGACGACGTAGCATGTTCAGCACGCCGTACAGCGCGCCGGTCGGCTCGCCGGCCTGGTTGCGCAGGTCGGGCAGGGCGTGGAAAGCGCGATAGAGGTAGGACGAGCCGTCCACCAGCAACAAGAGACGCATGAGAAGTGACGGAAAATAAAGGGTGGGTGACGAGTGGGCGTTCCGGGGCCGTGCGGCAGTTGGTCTTGCTCCCGGGATGCTCGAGAATGCTTTGTATTATGTCAGAGTTCGCGGCAGCGGCTGAACAGGCCGCGCCCGCTGGCGGCGTGACGCAGGCCGTGGCATGAGCAGCGCCAAAAGAGGGGTGGCGGGCCTGGAGCATCTGGCGTATCGACCGGATATCGACGGGTTGCGCGCCATTGCCGTTCTCGGGGTGCTGTTGTTTCACGCCTTCCCTGGCTTCCTGCCGGGCGGTTTTGTCGGTGTGGACGTATTTTTCGTCATTTCCGGCTATCTCATCACGGCCTTGATCCTGCAGGATTTTGGGCGCGGCGGCTTCACTGTCCGCAACTTCTATGCGCGGCGTATCCGGCGCGTATTTCCCGGCTTGCTGGCCATGCTGGCCGTCGTCTGGCTGCTGGGCCTGGCCTTGCTGATGCCCGGCGAGTTGCGCATGCTCGGCCAGTCCATGGTGCATAGCGCCTATTTTTCCAACAATTTCCTGCTCTATTCCCAGGCCGGGTATTTCGATACCGATGCCGAGCTGAAGCCGCTTCTGCATCTTTGGTCGCTTGCCGTCGAGGAGCAGTTTTACATCGTCTGGCCCTGGCTGCTCTGGCTCGCCATCCGCTTGCGGCCGCATGGAAAATGGCTGCCGCTCGGCCTGGCGTCGCTCAGCCTGGTCGCCTGCCTGCTCGTTACGCCGCGCGATCCGGTCGCGGCGTTTTTTCTGCCGCATTACCGGGGCTGGGAGTTGCTTGCCGGTGCCTTGCTGGCTTTGCACGGGCAGCGCTTGCGCCAGATGCTGGCCACGAGTGGCCCGGCTTGCCTCGGGTGGCTGAGTCCGCTCGGCATCCTGCTGATCATCGGCGCCTATGTCGGGATCACTGGCGCACAGCCTTTTCCTGGCTGGCGGGCCATGATTCCTGTTGCCGGTGCCGCGCTGGTCATTCTGTCCGAGTCTGCGGCCTGGTTTTCCGGCCGTTATCTGGCGGCACGTCCCTTGGTGGCGGTCGGCTTGATCAGCTACCCCCTCTACTTGTGGCATTGGCCGCTGTTTTCGTTTGCCCGAATACTTTTCGGAGAGCTTTCGCTCATCCTGGCCCTTTTTCTGATTGTGGTTTCGTTCGGGCTGGCCTGGGCGACTTACCGCTATCTGGAAATACCGGTGCGCCGATCGGGAAATCCCGTGTTGCGGGCCGCCTGGATGCCGTTGGCGGGCCTTGGCTTGCTGGTCGCGATCGGGGTACTGGGTGACGTGACACGCAGTGCGAAAGGCTTCCCGGGACGTGTCGAGGGCGATGCCTGGCGGGCGCTGCAATGGCCCGAGGAGTGGATTGTCGATCCGGCTTGCAAGGCCGCGGTGCAGCCCAAGGGGATTTATTGCCAGCTGGACGGTCGCTCATCGGTGAGCCATGTATTACTGGGCGATAGCCATGCCAACCATTTCTTCCCCGGCTTGGCGCCGCGCGTGGCGCGCACCGGGGGCGCCCTGCTGCAGATCCAGGCGCCGTTGCAGATGGCGGGCGACGACAACTGGGCGAATGTGGACTGGGTGATCGGCCGGCCTGAAATCCGCACGGTGTTCGTCGCCTATCACCATGGGCGAATTCACGAGAAGGACAACCCTTTTGCCGGGGTGACGGAGAAGCTGCTGACGCAGTTGTTCGCAGCGGGAAAAACGGTGGTTTTCCTGATCGACAATCCGGAATTCGATTTCGATCCCCGCCTGTGCACCGACAGGCCGGCCATCGCGCGTTGGTTGGGGGCCGGCAACAATGCCGCACAACGATGCGGAGAGAGCGTTGAATTCATGCGGCGCAAGCGGGTCGATTACGAGCGCTATCTTGTCTCGCTCGCGGCGTCATTCCCGGAATTGCAATTCTTCGACACTTTTACAGCCCTGTGCGACGACATGCAGTGTTCCGCGATCGATGGAAAAAACCTGTTGTTCCGCGATCGCCATCACCTGACGCAGCGCGGATCCGAGCGTGCATTTTCCGGGTTCGAATTACCGTAACCGCGACCTTGAGCGCTTCCGGCGACTCGCTTGTCGTCGCGGTATAGCCGAAGTAGGATGTTCCTGACAAGGTGGCTGCGGTTCAACAACAAGTGAGGCATGAGACGTGACGGAAAGCGACAAACTGGTGATGGGCGTGGAGTCCGAAGCGCTGCTGCAATCGGCTTCGGCTCGGGAGTCCTGGCGGATTTTCGGCATCATGTCGGAGTTCGTCGAGGCGACCGAACGCCTGGCGGCGATCAAGCCGGCAGTGACGGTATTCGGCAGCGCCAGGGTCAAGGAAGGCTCGCCCTATTACGAGCTGACCGAAAAAACGGCGCGGCTGCTCTCCGATTCCGGGTTCTCGGTGATTTCCGGTGGCGGCCCGGGCATCATGGAAGCCGCCAACAAGGGGGCTTTTCATGGCAAGTCGCCGTCGGTCGGGCTGAATATTCAGCTACCCCACGAACAGCAGTCCAATCCCTATCAGGACATTTCGCAGACCTTCCGCCACTTTTTCGCGCGCAAATACATGTTCGTCCGCTTCGCCAGCGCCTATGTCGTGATGCCCGGCGGTTTCGGCACGCTGGACGAACTGATGGAAGCGCTGACGCTGATCCAGACCGGCAAGGCGCGCAAGATTCCGCTGATCCTCGTCTGCTCCGCCTTCTGGCAGGGGATGATCGACTGGTTCAAGGACAGGCTGGTCGCCGAAGGCATGGTCGATCCGGAGGACATCAACCTGATCCAGCTGATCGACGAACCGGAACAGGTGGTCGAGGCGATATTCAAACACTACGAGGCGCGCCCCTTCGCACCACTGCCGGCCGAACGCGAGTTGATGCTCAACCTGTAATAGAATCTAGGCAAGTCATCTAGGAAAGATCATGCGCCGCTTATTCCCCCTCATTCTGCTCGCCGCGTTGCCGGTCTGGGCCCAGCAAAAACCCAGCGATCTGCAGCCGCTGCCGGCCGTGCCACCGCCGCCGCCCGGCATGGAAGCTTTCGACGAGGCGCTGGAACCGCAGGTCACCATCGTCAAGGACGAACGCGAGACGCGCGAGGAGTTTCGCGCCAACGGCCGCCTCTACATGGTCAAAGTGACGCCGGCCGTTGGCCCGTCCTACTATCTGGTCGACCAGCAGGGCGACGGGAACTTCGTCCAGCGCGACACCATGGGTCCGGCCGTGCGGCCGCCGATGTGGACCGTGCGCTCCTGGTAATCCTTGTCGGTTTACACGACCGTCAAGCATGACGAGTTGGCGCGCTGGCTGGCGACGCTCGGAACTGGCCCGCTTGAAGGCTTTGCCGGCATCGCTGCCGGCATGCAGAACTCCAATTATTTCGTGAGCGTCGGCGGCACCCGCCGGGTGCTGACCATTTTCGAGAGTCTGGTCCCTGAGGCGCTCGATTTCTATCTCGCGCTGCAGGATCACCTGGCGGTACGCGGCATTCCCTGTCCGCACCCGTTGCCCGATAGTGACGGACGTTTCTGGCGGCTGCTGGCCGGCAAGCCCGCCGCCTTGTTCACCTGCCTGCCCGGGGAATGCATCGAAACGCCGACTGCCGAACACTGCCGGACGTTGGGTGCAACGCTGGCCCGCCTGCATTTGGCCGGCGCCGATTTCCCTTCGCCCATGCCCAACCCTTGCGGCGAGGCCTGGCGTCAGGCGACCGGTCAGGTGCTGGCGCCGCTGCTGACGGCCGACGAGCGCGGTCGACTGCTCGCCGAGCTCGATTTTCAGGCGGCCATCGATTATTCCAACTTGCCGCGCGGCATCGTCCACGGCGACCTCTTTCGCGACAACGTGCTGTGGCGGGGCGGGATGATTTCTGGTGTCCTGGATTTCTATTTCGCCGGCGAGGACAGTCTGCTGTTCGACCTGGCTGTTGTCGCCAACGACTGGGCGGACGACGCGGAAGGCCTGCGGGCCCTTCTCGCGGGCTACGGCGCGGTACGTCCGCTGCAAGCGGCGGAACACGAAGCCTGGCCGGCGATGCGGCGTGCCGCGGCGTTGCGTTTCTGGTTGTTGCGGCTGGATGCCCGGCATCATCCGCGCCCCGGCGCTGTGGTAACCGTCAAGAACCCGGATCATTTCGGCGCGCTGTTGCAGCGTCTTGTCCTTGCTCCGGATGCCACCCCCCGTTAGCATTCCGCTATGACCGAGAACACGCAATTTCCTGCCGTGCCGACCCGTTTCCGGGGCGAAAGCCGCGAGATCGATCCCGGTGCCTGCTTCGAGTGGTTGCGCGAGGGGTGGCGGCTGTTTCTCGCCAATCCCGGGGCCTGGATCGGCAGCACGGTACTGTTGCTGGTGATCCTGATGGCGATTTCGATTGTGCCGCTGTTCGGCCAGATCGCCGCCCATCTTCTGGCGCCGCTTTTCGGGGCGGGGATGGTGGAAATTTCCCGCAAGTTGTCGAACGACATTCAGCCGGAGGTCGCCGACCTGTTTGTCGGATTCCGCCACAATGCTGGCCAGCTGGTCATGGTCGGCGTCTTTTTCGCGAGCGGGATATTCGGCCTCGCCTTTATCGCGTTCCTGCTGGTCAGCGGCGGTGTGCTCGGTGGTGTCATCACCGGCAAGCTTTTCGGTCTGAGCATCGCTGTGGGTGGTGTCATGCTGGCCGGCATCGTCGTCCTGGTACTGTCGATCCCCGTCATCATGGCCACCTGGTTCGCTCCGGCGCTGGTTTTCTTCCATGACATGAAGCCGGCTACGGCTCTGCGCGCCAGTTTCGACGCCGGTGCGAAAAACTGGCTGGCGATGACGATTTTCGGGATTTTCCTTATGGTTGCGCTGTTCTTCGCCCTGCTGCCATTCCTGATGGGCTTGCTGTTGCTGGTGCCGGTGTTCTCGGGAGCGGTCTACGCCTCGTACCGCGACATTTTCGTGGAAGCCTGAGCATGCAGGTTCAAACATTGCCGGCCGCCGCGGGCTGGGCCTGGCTGGGTACCGGCTTCGCGATCTTCAGGCGCAATCCGCCGCTGTTGGCGATGCTGGTCGTCACGTACTGGCTGACCATCCTGCTGCTCAACGTGCTGCCGGTGATCGGCGCGGTGGCGGCTTCGCTGATCATCCCGGGACTCTCGGTCGGCCTGATGCAGGCCGCGCGCGATCTCGACCGCGGGCAGAAGGCCGGCCTGCAGACCCTTTTCAGCGGGCTCCAGCGCAATCCCCGTACGCTGATCGCGCTTGGTGCCTTGTATCTCTGCTGCACGCTCGGTGTCCTCGGGTTGTCGGCCCTGATCGACGGTGGCCAGTTGCTGAGCTTCATGATCTCCGGCAAGGGCGCCGACAAGGAAACGGTCGAAAGCGGCGAACTGGTCCTGCCGTCGCTGTTCGTGATGACGCTGATGTTGCCGGTGCTGATGGCCTACTGGTTTGCGCCGGTGCTGGCGGCCTGGCATGGCCTTAGTGTCGGCAAGTCGCTGTTTTTCAGCTTCGTCGCGTGCTGGCTCAACTGGCGTGCCTTTCTCTTCTACAGCGCCGCCCTGGTGGTGTTCGCCGGTGTTGTTCCGGGCCTGGTGTTCGGGATCCTGGTCGCCGTTCTGGCCGGCGCGGAAGGCGGCTTCATGACCGCCTTCGTCATCACGCCGCTGATGATGGTGATCGCGCTGATGATTTTCTCGACGGTTTACGCCAGTTTCTACGCCAGTTACCGCGACATCTTCGGACCGTCGGAAATTGTCTGAACCGCTCGGCATCTTCGGCGGCACCTTCGATCCCGTGCACTTCGGCCACCTGCGGCTGGCGGAAGAATCCATCGGTCATCTGGGCCTCGGCGGCGTGCGCTGGATTCCCGCCGGCCAGCCGCCGCATCGCGGCATGCCGCAGGTGACGGCGCGGCAGCGGCTGGAGATGGTGTTGCGGTCGACCGCCAAAAACGCCCGATTTTCAGTCGATGCCGGCGAAGTCGAAGCGGCGGCACCGAGCTACACCGTGCATACGCTGGAACGCCTGCGCGGCGAACTGGGCGCGGCGCAGCCGTTGGTGCTGTTGGTCGGCGCCGATGCCTTTGCCGGGCTGACGAGTTGGCACCGCTGGCGCGACCTTTTTTCGCTGGCCCATATCGCCGTCTCGCACCGGCCTGGCTTTCCCGTTGAAATCGCCAGCCTGCCGCACGAACTGGCAAGCGAGTTCGCCGACCGCCGTCTGCCTGACGCCAGCGGGTTGCACGCCGGGCCGGCGGGGGGCATCGTCACCTTCGCGATGACCCAACTCGCCATCTCGGCGACGCAGATCCGCAAATTGCTGGCCAACGGCCTCTCGGCCCGCTATTTGCTGCCCGACGAGGTTCTCGACTATATTCAGACTCATTCCCTCTACAGAAATACCTAATGGACATTCGCAAGCTGCAAAAAATCGTCGTTTCCGCCCTCGAAGACATCAAGGGCAAGGACATCGAAGTCATCAACACCACCAAGCTGACGTCGATGTTCGACCGCCTGGTGATCGCCACCGGCGATTCCAACCGCCAGGTCAAGGCGCTGGCCCGCAACGTCCAGGATAAGGTGCGTGAAGCTGGCGCCGAAGTGTTGTCGGTAGAGGGCGAGGAAACCGGCGAATGGGTGCTGGTCGATCTCGGCGACATCATCGTCCATGTCATGCAGCCGACCGTGCGCCAGTACTACAACCTCGAAGAACTCTGGCAGGCGACCCCGGCGCAGCGGCGCAAGGCGGCGGAGCAGGCTGCCGGCGAATGAAACTGAGCGTGCTCGCCGTCGGCCATCGCCAGCCCGACTGGGTGAGCGCCGGCTGCGCCGAGTACCTCAAGCGCATGCCGCGCGAACTGCCGGCCAGTGTCACCGAAATCAAGCCCGAGACACGCGGCTCGAAAACCCGCGAGCAGTTGCTGGCTGCCGAAAAAGGACGTATCCGCGAAGCCCTGCCCGGTGGTAATCGCATCGTCGTCCTCGATGAAAAGGGCGACGACCTGACCACGCTCAAGCTTGCCCGCCGGCTCGAAATCTGGATGCAGGATGGGCGCGACGTGACGCTGCTGATCGGCGGCGCCGACGGGCTGGACGAAGAATTCAAGCAGCAGGCCGACGACAGGCTGCGCCTGTCCAGCCTGACCCTGCCGCACGGCCTGGCGCGGCTGCTGCTGTGCGAGCAGCTCTACCGGGCGGTCAGTGTCCTCAAGAATCACCCCTATCACCGGGAGGGATGATGCGACTCTATCTTGCCTCGCGCAGCCCGCGCCGCCGAGAATTGCTGACCCAGATGGGCGTCGCGTTCGACACCCTGATCTTTCGCTCCGGCATGCGCAGCGATCCGGAAGTCGACGAATCGACGCTGGCCGGCGAGGGCGCCGAAACCTATGTCGAGCGCGTGACACGGGCCAAGGCCGAGCATGGTCTCAGTCTGCTGGCCGAGCGGCGTCTGCCGATGCGCCCCATCCTGGCCGCTGACACGACACTGGAATTGGCCGGCGAGATCATCGGCAAGCCGGTCGACGAGGCCGACGCGGCGGCTATCCTGCGCCGCCTGTCCGGCAACACCCATCGCGTGCTGACCGGTGTCGCGGTCAGCCACGAGGGGCGAACCGAGTATGTACTGTCGGTCAGCGAAGTGCGCTTTCGCGCAATCGACGACGAGGAAATCCGCCATTACGTGCTGAGCGGCGAGCCGATGGACAAGGCCGGCGCCTATGGCATCCAGGGCCGCGCCGGCTTGTTCGTGGCGTACCTGGCCGGCAGCTACACCGGCGTGATGGGCTTGCCGGTGTGCGAAACGGGCGAATTGCTCAAGCAGTTCGGCTGGCGTTTCTAGGCCATGATTGGCCGCCGCAGGCTGCTGGTAGGCTGCGGCGCCTGGCTCGCCTGCTGGCCGCTGCTGGCGGCCGGGATGGCAATGCCCCGGCTCACTGCCCGCCATGCCTACGTCGGCAACCTCAACGAATCGCTGCTGGCGGTCGATGCCGATGTGCCGGTGCCGATCGCCTCGGTCAGCAAACTGATTACCGCCTGGGTGGTGCTGAGTGCCGATTTGCCGCTCGACGAGAAGATACGCATCACCGAGGCCGATGCGGCATTTTCGAAACATACGGCTTCCAACTTGCCGGTCGGCTCGATCTGGCGGCGCGAAGAACTGCTCGAATGGTTGCTGATCGCTTCGGATAACCGTGCCGCCGCCGCGTTGGCGCGCAGTTTTCCCGGTGGCTGGCCGGAATTCCAGTATGCGATGCGCGCGTTGCTGACCCAGATGCAACTGTTCAGCTTCGATTTCGGCGACTCCTCGGGGTTGTCGGCCTTCAACAAGGCCAGCGCCCGCGATCTCGGCGTGCTGCTGGTGACCCTGTCGCAATTACCCTGGTTCAGGAAGCTCGCCACGCGGTCGGCGGTTGGCGGCAAGATGAACGTCAATCGCTTCGCTCATGACCGCTCGGTTTCGCTTTTGGCCGGAAAAACCGGGTTCACCGCAGCCGCCGGCTATTGTCTGGCGATGGCGGAGGAATTCAATGGTCAGGTGTTTGCGCTGGTCGTTCTCAATTCACGCGACCGCGAGGCCCGCGCGCAGGACATGAACGCGCTGCGCCAGTTCACCCGGCAGTCGCTGGCACCGGGTGGGCGGCCAACGTACGGTGGATAAGATCGGCGGCCATGCGAGCGCCGTCGGCGCTGGGCGGGCAGGGTGGGGCTTGCCGCCAGAGTTCGGCGAGCGGCGCTGCTACAGCGCCGGTTTCCAGGTCGGCGCCGCCGATTTCCCGGCAATGTCCGTGCCGCTGTAGCCAGTCGATCAGGCAGTCCTGCTCCGGCCAGTCTTCGCGCCGTTGATAGAGGATAGGTGTGCCATTGCAGGCGGCTTCGGTGAAGGTACCGTAGCCGGGCTTGGTGACGATGGCGTCGACCGAGCACAGCAGATCGGTGAAGGAAAGACCGAAATCTTCGTAGGCGATGGCGTCGGGATGCGTGCAGTGCCAATGTCCGGCGACCAGCCAGCGGACGCCGGGCAGGCGCGGCCAGTGGTCGACCGGCAGGTGATGGGCGATGCCGCCAAGCGCGATCAACACCGCCTTGTCGCCATTTAGCCCGAGATCGTGGCGACGCCCGAGGCTGGCGACCGGGCCGACGGTCGTGGTGTTGGCGAGGTCGGCCATGGCCATGGCCGGTGTGATGCGGATGAATTGTTGCGCGGCCCGGTAGGCGGCGAGCATTTGCGCATGAATCGGCGGCGCCCAATCTTCATGTCCGAAGAAATGGGCGAACAGCTCCGCCCAGTTCAGCGAACAGATGGCGAGCGCCGGAATGCCGGCCCGCGCCGCGCCGGCCAGCGGCAGGTAGCTGACGTTGCTGAGCACGACATCGGGCTGAAAATCCGCCAGAAATGCCGCCTCGGCGGCAACGCGCGCCGGCCATTCGGCATGCGCAGCGCGGTAGGCGACAGCCGTGGTGGCGAGGTCGATGTGCAGGGCATCGTGCATCACATAACCGAAATCGCTGCTGGCGGCGATATGCGTGAAAGTCGGCACGATGCGCTGGCGCAGTTTGTCCGGCGGCAATCCGCTACGTACGGTCAACCGTAAATCCGGGCACATTTCCGCCACGGCGTTGAGCACCGGTGCCGTGATCGCGAAGTGCCCGAAGCCATGGCTGGAGATGTCGACGAAGAGGTGCAAATCAGCGGTTCTTGAACGTCGCCTTACGCTTCTCGGCGAAGGCGGCCATGCCTTCCTTCTGATCCTCCAGCGCGAAGGCGGCATGGAAGGCGCGGCGCTCGAACAGCAAGCCTTCATTGAGCGACGACTCGAAAGCTCGATTGACCGATTCCTTGATCATCATCACCACCGGCAGCGAGAAGCCGGCGATCACCGCCGCCGCCTTCAGGGTCTCGTCCAGCAACTGTTCGGCTGGAATGACGCGGGCGACCAGTCCGGCTTTCTCCGCTTCCGCCGCATCCATCATGCGGGCGGTGAGGCACATGTCCATTGCCTTGGCCTTGCCCACCGCACGCGGCAGACGCTGCGTGCCGCCGGCACCGGGCAGGATGCCGATCCTGACTTCCGGCTGGCCGAACTTGGCGGTATCGGCGGCGAAGATCATGTCGCACATCATCGCCATCTCGCAGCCGCCGCCCAGCGCGAAGCCGGCGACCGCGGCGATCATCGGCTTCCTGGCCGTCTTGATGCGCTCCCAGTTGCGGGTGATGAAGTCGGTCTTGTAGGCATGCATGTAATCGAAATCCTTCATGAAGCCGATGTCGGCGCCGGCGGCGAAGGCTTTCTCATTGCCGGTGATGACAATGCAGCCGATGTTCTCGTCGGCTTCGAAGGCATCGATGGC
>JAEUOH010000069.1 GCA_016790845.1 Dechloromonas sp. | reverse complement strand
GGCCAATGAAATCCTGCAGATCCTCGTCTTCGCCGTCTTCTTCGGCCTGGCGCTCGGCCACCTGCACAACCAGGCGGCGCGCAGCCTGGTGAACACGATGGAAGAAGTCGTGCACGTCATGCTCAAGGTCACCGACTACGTGATGCGCTTTGCCCCGATCGGCGTTTTTGGTGCCGTCGCCGGCATCATCACGACTCAGGGTCTGGGCATGCTGGTCGTCTTCGGCAAGCTGCTGGCCAGCTTCTATATCGCCCTCGCCGTGCTGTGGCTGGTGCTCATCGCTGCCGGTTACTTCGTGCTCGGCAAGGAAGTCTTCCGCCTGCTCAAGCTGGTGCGCAGCCCGATGTTGCTCGGCTTCTCGACCGCCAGCAGCGAATCGGCCTATCCCAAGCTGATGGAGCAACTCGAGAAATTCGGCGTCAAGGACCGTATCACCGGTTTCGTGCTGCCGCTCGGCTACTCCTTCAACCTCGACGGCTCGATGCTCTACTGCGCCTTCGCTGCGCTGTTCATCGGTCAGGCCTACGGCATCGATCTGAGCCTGGGGACGCAGATCACCATGCTGCTGGTCCTCATGATCTCGAGCAAGGGCGTCGCCGGCGTACCGCGTTCATCGCTCGTCGTCGTCGCTGCCGTGCTGCCGATGTTCGGGCTGCCCGAAGCCGGCCTGCTGCTGATTCTCGGCATCGACCATTTCCTCGACATGGGCCGCACGGCGACCAACGTGCTCGGCAACGCCATTGCCACCGCAGTCGTCGCCAAGTGGGAAAAGGCCATCGACCCGGTGGACGAGACTCTCGCTGACGTCGATGACGCGCTGCCGGTCGCCAGTGAGGACGCCGTGCCGGCCACCGCCTAACCATCCCTCCTCAGGGGTTCGGCCGCCCTCGCGCCGAACCCGCTTGCTTGACCCGGTGCTTCGCGCACCGGGTCTTTTTTGAGTTTCACATGACGATTGACTGGTTCATTCTCGCTCTCGCCGCCTTCCTCGCTGGTATGGTCGACGCCGTGGTCGGCGGCGGCGGCCTGATCCAAATTCCGGTGCTGCTCTCTGCCTTCCCGCAGACCGCCATCCCGACGCTGTTCGGCACCAACAAGGTGTCGAGCATCGCCGGCACCGGCGCTTCGCTGTGGCGCTACGCACGCGCCGTGCGCATTCCCTGGCACCTGGTCTTGCCCGCTACGGCCGCCGCGCTGCTCGGCGCCTGGCTGGGCGCCGCCGTGGTCGCCTGGATTCCGCGCGAAGCGATGCGGCCGCTGGTCGTCGTCATGATGCTGGCCGTCGCAATCTACACCTTCCTGCGCAAGAATCTGGGGCAGGAGGAAACGCACGAGCCGCGCCCCGGCGACCTCTGGCGCGGCGCCCTGTTCGGGCTGGTTATCGGCTTCTACGACGGCTTTTTCGGCCCTGGCACCGGCAGCTTCCTGATCTTCGGCTTCGTCCGCGTCTTCGGTATGGACTTCATCCGCGCCTCGGCGAGCGCCAAGGTCGTCAATTTCGCCACCAACCTTTCGGCCATCACCTTCTTCGCCCGCCACGGCCCAATTCTCTGGGCCATCGGCTTGATCATGGCCGTCTGCAATCTGGCAGGTGCCTGGGTCGGCACCCATCTCGCACTGAAATATGGGGCCGGTTTTATTCGCCAGGCCTTTCTGGTCGTCGTCGCCATCCTGATCGTCAAGCAACTGGTTGAAATCCTCTAATATAGGTGCTCCGCACACCGTCCACGCCATGCCCAGCCGCCCACTGCGCCACCTGCCCATCCTGATGCTGCTCCTCGCCCTGATGGCGCTGAGCGGCTTCGGCGCGCACCGCTTCGCGCAGCAACTGGGCCTCGCTGAACTGCAGACTACCGGCCTGCACCGTCTCGACCTGTACACCGCCAGCCTGGAGCGTGAAATCGGCAAATACGCGTTCCTGCCCGGCACGCTCGGTCTCGAACGCGACGTGCTGGCGCTGCTCGGTCAGGCGGATGGCGACAAGCTGGCGCACCAGGTCAATGTCTATCTCGAACAGCTCAATGAGCGGGCCGGTACGCTGTCGATCTACGTCATCAACACTGCCGGCAAGGTCGTTGCCTCAAGCAACTGGCGCCGTGCCGACAGCTTCATCGGCGAAGACCTTTCATTTCGCCCGTATTTTCGCGAGGCGATGGCCAGTGGCAGCGGCCGCTTCTTCGGCATCGGCACGACGCGCGGGGAACCCGGTTATTACCTTGCCTCGACGCTTTCCGACGACAGCCGGACGCTGGGCGTTGCTGTCATCAAGGTCAGCCTGGAACAGCTGGAGAAATCCTGGAGCACGGTCGAGGCGCCGGCCATGGTCAGCGACGAGAACGGCGTCGTCATCCTTGGCTCGGTCGCCGACTGGAAATTTGCCACGCTGCGCCCGCTCGACGAGGCGACGCGCAGTAGCTTCGACCAGACACAGCAGTACAACCGGCGCGCCCTGAAAGCGCTTGGCATGACGGAAATCACCGAATTCGAACATGGCGCCCGGCTGGTCAGCATCGCCCGAGACGGACCGGAGATTGTCGGGGTCTACCCGATTACCGGGCGATTTCTGGCCCAGTCGCGGCCGCTTCCGGGAACGCCGTGGACTCTGACTGTGCTCTCGCACCTTGAACAGGTCGACGAGATCGCCCAGAGCAGGGCGATGGTGGCCGCGGTTGGCACCGCCTTTCTGTTCATGCTCGGCCTGATGCTTGACGAGCGGCGTCGCCGCCTGAAGGACCGGCTGGCCGCCCGTGAGGCGCTGCAAAAAGCGCACGACGAACTGGAACGCAAGGTCGATGAGCGGACCGGCGATCTTTCGGCGGCCAATCAGTTGCTGCAGGATGAAATCACCGAGCGCATCCGGGCCGAACGCACGCTGCGCGCCGCCCAGGATGAACTGGTTCAGGCCGGCAAACTGGCGGTGATCGGCCAACTCTCCGCCGGCATCGCCCACGAGCTGAACCAGCCGCTGGCCGCGCTGCGTACGCTGTCAGGCAACGGCGTACGCTTTCTCGAACGGGGCGATCTGCCAACGACGCGGACCAATCTCGAACGCATCGCCCAGCTGGTCGACCGCATGGGGCTGATCACCAGTCAGTTGCGCACTTTTGCCCGCAAGTCGAGCGGTAAGTTGCAGCCGGTTGCGCTGTGCCAGGCGCTGGAAAACGCGCTGGCCCTGCTGGAACCGCGGCTGCGCCAGGCTGAAGCCGAGATCGTCCGCCACTGCCCGCTACCTGAACCCTGGGCCCGCTGCGACGCCAATCGGCTGGAACAGGTGCTGGTCAACCTGATCGGCAACGCGCTTGATGCGATGGATGGCCAGCCGGTCCCGCGCATTGAAATCGACTGCTACGGCTGTGACGGCCAGGCGTGGCTGAGCGTGCGCGATCATGGGGCGGGGCTGGCCGCAGAAGCGTTGGCTCACCTGTTCGAACCGTTTTTCACGACCAAGGCAGCCGGCGTTGGGTTGGGGCTTGGGTTGACCATCTCCGCCGGTATCGTCCGCGATTTCGGCGGCACCTTAAGCGGCGCCAATCATCCCGATGGCGGTGCCGTCTTCACGCTACAAATTCCCCTGCTCGACGAGGCCGAACGCCATGACTGAGGCGCTGAAAGTACTGATCATCGAAGACGACCCGGACGTCGCGCTGGGCTGCGAGCAAGCCCTGCTGCTCGAAGGCATTGCCGCCGAATGCGCCGGCAGCGCCGAGCAGGCGCGGAAAAAACTGGGCCGCGACTTCTGCGGCATCGTCGTCAGCGACATCCGGCTACCGAAAATGGACGGCATGACCTTCCTGCGCGAAATGCTCGCCGTCGACCCAGAATTGCCTGTTGTGCTGATTACCGGCCACGGCGACGTGACGATGGCGGTGCAGGCGATGAAGGACGGTGCCTACGACTTCATCCAGAAACCTTTTCCGCCGGAACATCTGGTCGAGGTCGTCCGCAGGGCGCTGGAAAAGCGCCGGTTGGTGCTGGCAGTGCGCGACCTGCGCCGCCAGTTGGAGCAGCGCGACCTGCTCGAAAGCAGGCTGATCGGATGCGCGCCCGGCATGCAACAGTTGCGCGACCGCTTGAGCGGTCTGGCCGGCAGCGCTGCCGATGTGTTGATATACGGCGAAACCGGCACTGGCAAGGAGCTGGTGGCCCGCTGTCTGCATGATCTGAGCACGCGCCGGAATGGCAATTTTGTCGCCATCAACTGCGGCGGGATGGCCGAGACCCTGCTCGACAGCGAGCTTTTCGGCCATGAGCCCGGGGCCTTCACCGGCGCCCAGAAGAGGCGCATCGGCAAGATCGAGCATGCCAGCGGCGGCACCTTGTTCCTCGATGAAATTGAGAGCATGCCGATGACAATGCAGATCAAACTGCTGCGCGTATTACAGGAAAGAATGCTGGAACGCCTTGGCTCGAATACGCAGGTCGGCATCGATTGTCGCGTCATCGCCGCGACCAAGGAAGATTTGCTGGATCTGGCCGCCCGCGGCGGCTTCCGCAACGATCTCTATTATCGGCTGAGCGTTGCGACACTGGCGTTGCCGCCGCTGCGTGAACGGCGCGAGGACATACCACTGCTCTTCGAAAGCTTCTTGCTTCAGGCTGCCGCCCGTCACCAGCGGCCGGTGCCGGAAACTGACACCAGCCGGACCCGGCAACTGTTGGGCTATGCTTGGCCGGGCAACGTCCGTGAACTGCGCAACGTCGCGGACCGCTGCGTGCTCGGCATCGAAAGCGGGTCGCCGCCCTTCGGTCAGCCGGTGACGGACAAGCCCACACCACTGGCCGAGACCGTGGAGGCATTCGAACGTGCACTGATTGTCGACGCACTGCGCCGCCACGGCAGCCTGGCCCGCACCGCCGAAGCACTGGCCGTTGCCAAGACGACGCTGCACGACAAGATCAGGAAATACGGGCTCGACGAAAGTAGCTAGGGGCGACCAATTCTCGATAGTCATCACCGCAGGTGCGGCCGCACCATGGCGGCCCATCAACCCTGACTAACAACGCCGGGGTCGAACACATTTTGCGCTGATTTGCCTGCGATTGTCGGGTTTTCTACACTTTGATATTTTCGTAAGCTATTGTTTTTGATTGAATAGTCGCATGGCGCGTTCCTTGCAGAGATATGCCCAATCTCAACAGGACGACGCCCCAAATGGCAGAAATCATTCACTCGAAGAAAGCGCTGGCGGTCAATCCGCTGAAGGTGAGCCAGCCGATCGGCGCGTCGCTGGCTTTCCTCGGGCTGGCGAAGAGCCTGCCGCTGATGCACGGGTCGCAGGGCTGCACGGCGTTCGGCAAGGTGTTCTTCGTGCGCCATTTTCGCGAGCCGATTCCTCTGCAGACGACGGCGATGGATCAGGTGTCGAGCATCATGGGCGCCGACGACAACGTGGTCGAAGGGCTGCGTACCTTGTGCGACAAGAGCAAGCCGGACATCATCGGCCTGGTCACCACCGGCCTTTCGGAAACGCAGGGCACCGACATTCGCCGCTGCCTGCGCAATTTCCGCAGCGCCTACCCGGAGTACGCCGGCGTGGCGGTGGTGCCGGTCAATACGCCCGACTATCTGGGTTGCCTGGAAAGCGGCTATGCGCTGGCGATCGAGTCGCTGATCGAAACGCTGGTACCGGAAGGCCAGACGGCCGGGCGGCGGCCGAAGCAGGTCAATGTGCTGGCGTCGGCGATGCTGACGCCGGGTGACATCGAGGCGATCCGGGACTGGATCGAGGCGTTCGGCCTGCGCGCCGTCGTCGTGCCCGACATCGGCGA
>JAEUOH010000007.1 GCA_016790845.1 Dechloromonas sp. | reverse complement strand
CTGGCGCCACGCCTGATGATGCACATCGACGACTTGCCGGCCAGCGGACTGGTGCTGCCCGGCTCCCGGCTCACCTACCGCTTTCTGGTGGCTGGCGACAGCGTCGCCGTGGCCGGTTTCCGCAAGGCGGTCGAGCCGCGTCTCGGGCGCGGCGAACGGCTCGAAGATGCCAGCAATGCGCGCCCGGAAATCCGCAACGTGCTCGACCGAGCCCAACGCTTTTTGGGCCTCGCGACGCTGTTGACCGTAATACTTGCCGCCGTCGCCGTGGCACTGGCGGCGCGCCGCTACATGCAGCGTCATCTCGATGCCTGCGCGGTGATGCGCTGCCTTGGCATCACTCAGGGCGGGTTGTTGCGCCTGCATGCCGGGCTTTTCGTCTGGCTGGCCTTGCTCGCCGCCGGGCTCGGCTGCCTGCTGGGCTTCGCCGCGCATTTCGTGCTCGTTTCATGGTTGGCCGATCTGCTGGCCTTGCGCCTGCCGGCGGCGCGGGCCTTGCCTTTGGGTGGCGGGGCCGCCGTGGCTGGCGTACTGTTGTTCGGCTTCGCTTTTCCACCCTTGCTGCAGTTGAGCAAGGTACCGACATTGCGTGTCTTGCGCCGCGAACTGGGGCCGCCGCAACCATTCCTGCTTGGCGGCTATGCGCTGGGTGTCGTTTCGCTGGCCGCATTGTTGCTGCTGGTTTCCGGCGACCTGCGGCTGGGGACCTATGCCGTCGGCGGCTTTGCCGGGGCGCTTGCGGTCTTCTGGCTGGTCGCCCGGCTGGCGTTGCGCATGCTCGCCGGCCTGCGCCGGGGAGGTTTCGGATGGCGGCAAGGCCTGGCCAACCTCGAGCGCCATGCGGCCGCCAACACCTTGCAGATCGTCGCCCTGGCACTCGGCATGATGGCCATGCTGTTGCTTACCGTAACGCGCGTCGAGCTGATCGCTGCCTGGCAGAAGGCGACGCCGGCCGATGCACCGAACCGTTTCGTCATCAACATTCAGCCCGAGCAGCGCCAGCCCGTAGGCGAATTGCTTGCCGCCAACGGCATCGCCGCCGAGTTGTCGCCAATGGTGCGCGGGCGCCTGATGCAGATCAATGGTCACCCGGTCAGTGCGGCGAGCTTTCCCGACGACGAGCGCGCGCAGCGCCTGATCGAGCGCGAATTCAATCTTTCCTGGCGGGCCGACGTGCCGCCCGGAAACCGGGTCAGCGCCGGGCGTTGGTTCGCTGCCGACGATGCCGGCAAAGGGCTGGCTTCGGTCGAGGAAGGCCTGGCCAGGACGCTGGGCATCAAGATGGGCGATAGGCTGGAATTTGTGATTGGTGGGCAGTCGGTTCCGGTCGACGTCAGCAACCTGCGCAAGCTGGACTGGGATTCGATGCGGGTCAATTTCTTCGTATTGACGCCGCCCGGCGTGCTGGACAACGCACCGGCCAGCTACATCACCAGCTTTCATCTGGCAGGCAATCAGACGCAACTGGGCCAGACGCTGGTCGCGCGCTTTCCCAACCTGACGATGATCGACGTGGCAGCCATACTCGGCCAGATCCAGGCGATCATGGGGCAGGTGATCCAGGCTGTGCAGTTCATCTTCCTGTTTACCCTGCTGGCCGGGGCGATCGTCCTGGTCTCGGCGTTGCTCAGCGCATTCGATGAGCGGCGCTACGAGCTTGCGGTAATGCGTGCGTTGGGCGCGAGCCGTGCCCAGCTCGGCCATTCGCTGCTTGCAGAACTGGCAGTTGTCGGCGGTATCGCGGGTCTGATCGCGGCTGCCGGTGCATCGGCGCTGGGTCAGGTGCTGGCGCGCAAGGTCTTCCAACTGGACATGCCGCTGGACCTCTGGCTGTTTCCCGCAGCGAGCCTCGCCGGTGCGGCTGCCGCCGTGGCGATTGGCTGGCTGGCTGTCCGCCAGCTATTGAAGACGCCACCCCTGCTGGCGTTGCGGGCCGGCGCCTGAGTCATCCATGCCCGCCCGGGTGGGCGGCAGGCGGGATCGAAGGGCGTAGAATTGAACCACTATAACGAAAGTCATGGAGAGCACCGATGAAATGGTACCGGATCGGGGCGGCCGTCATTCTGGCCGGCCTCTGCCTCAATACACCTGTCTTCGGCGAAGAGCCGGCGGGTATGGTGAAAACCAGCAAGGGCGACGTCGGGATCGAACGCGCAGGCCAACGGTTTCCGGCGCCCATTGGAACGCCTGTTCTGGTTGCCGACCGGATCAAGACCGGCGCCGACGGGGCAGTCGGCGTCACGCTGCGCGACAACACCCTGCTTTCGGCCGGGCCGAATTCCACTTTCGCAATCGACAAATTCGCTTTCAACAGCACGACGTATGAAGGCGTGGTATCGGTCGGTGTCAAAAAAGGAACCCTGGCGGTGTCGACCGGGAAGATCGCCAAGGAAAAGCCCGAATCGGTGGACTTCCGGACGCCTACCTCGGTGATCGGGGTGCACGGGACCGAGTTCGTGATCGAAACGGAGGCCGGCGATGAGGATTGATTCCTGCGGAAGACGCCCATTGGCAGTGTTGTCCTTGCTGCTGCTCGGTGGCTGTGTCAGCGAACGCGTCGTGCTGCTGCCAGCACCGGATGGCCGCCCGACCGCCATCACCGTTCGCGATTCGCGTGGCGAAATCGTTCTCGACCAACCCTTCGCCGGTGTCGAGCGTCGGGGCAACGAATTCAAGGCCCTCAAGTCGTCGGAAGCCGAGGTCGAAGCCAAGTTTGGTCCCGCGTTGGCGGCTCAACCCAAGCGACCGCGCAGTTTCATCCTTTATTTTGAAGGTGGCAGCGAGCTTTTGACGGCTGATTCGGCGGCTGAACTGACAGCGATCAAGCGCGAGATTGCCGAGCGGCCGGCGTCGGAAGTGATGGTCATCGGTCATACCGACACGGTTGGCGGCACGGACGCCAACGACAAGCTGGCGCAGAAGAGGGCGATGGCGGTTCGCGAGATTCTGGTGGCCGCCGGGGTGCCCGCGCAGAAGATCGAGACGGCGGGGCGCGGCGAGCGCGAGTTGCTGATCAAGAGTGGCGATGAGGTGGCCGAGCCCAAAAACAGGCGGGTTGAAATCAGTGTTCGTTAGGCGGTTGATCGCACCAGCACACCAGGAGCAGGGTCAGGTCGTCGAAGGGTGGCTGGCCGGCTTCGAATTGCCGGACGGCATCGCGGATCGCTGACGCCCGGGTCATCATCGGCGTTTCGCGGCCGCCAGCCAGCAAGGCGGCGGCCAGCCGTTCCCTGCCGAACATCTGCCGGCCGTCGGTGGCTTCGCTGACGCCG
>JAEUOH010000265.1 GCA_016790845.1 Dechloromonas sp. | reverse complement strand
GCCAGCGCCATGCCGATCAAGCCGCCCATCGAGATGCCGACCCAGTCCACCATCTCGACATCGAGGCGGGCAAGCAGCGTGACGACATCGGCCACGTAATTGGGAATCGCGTAGCCGGACGGTTCCCTGAGCCAGTCGCTGACACCGCGCCCGGCGATGTCGGGGCAGACGACGCGGTAATGCGAGGCCAAGGCGCGGGCCAGGAAATCGAAATCGCGGCAGTTGCGCGTCAGCGCGTGTACGCAAACCAGAACCCGCGAATTGCGCGGATCGCCCCACTCGGTATAGGCCATGCGATGCAGGCCGGCCGGGCCGACGCACTGCACGCTGCGTTGTCTGAATTCCATGAACTTCCTCCTCGGCATCCAATGTAGCACCTCCCCGGGCGCGCAATCTATAATGCATGGCACAACGCACAAGGAGACTGACATGCCGCGCATCCAGGTTGGAGACATTTTCATGAACTATGTCGAACACGGGAGCGGCGACAATGTCGTGCTCGCCGTGCACGGCAATCTCGGTTGCGCCAACTGGCTCGATCTCGCCATGCCACTGTTGCCGGCGAATATCCGCGTCATCGCCGCCGAGTGGCGCGGCTGCGGGGATTCCGACAAGCCTGAGCCGACGGCCGATTACTCCAACTACACGATGGAGATTCACGCCCGCGACCACCTCGCGCTGCTCGATGCACTCGGCATCGCGAAATGCCATGTCTACGGCCACTCGACCGGCGGCATCATCATCTCGCACATGCTGACCATGGCACCGGAACGCTTCAGCAAGGTGCTGATGCTCGACCCGGTCAGCCCGCTCGGACTGCAACTAAATCCCGGCCAGATCGGCGTCCTGACCGCCATGAAGACCGACCCCGATGTCTGCTTCGCCGGCCTGGCAAGTGCCGCACCGACCTTGTTCCGCCCGGAAACGATGGTCGCCGGCATGATGCCGCAGTTCGCCGATGCCACCAGCCAGCCGCAGCGCGACCTGTTCAAGAAGATCATCGAGCGCACCCGCGTGCTCTCCGACGGCATCTGGTTCGGCACACCGCACAACCTCGGGCTGGAATGGGATTCGGGCGCCCTGGCCAAACGCATGCCGGAAATGACACACGAACACCTGATCCTGTTCGGCAAGATGGATTACTGGATTCCCCGCGAACATCTCGACGTGATGGCGGAAAAGCTGCCCAATGCCAAGCTCGAAATCTTCCCGTACGTCGGCCACTCGATGAATCTCGA
>JAEUOH010000252.1 GCA_016790845.1 Dechloromonas sp. | reverse complement strand
CTGATCCGGATTGACGACGACGGCCCTGGCATTTCAGCCGATACCTTGCAAGCATTTACCGACGGTCGTCCCGTCGCTTCGCATAGCGGCATGGGTATCGGCCTGTTGCTGTCGCGCACTGCCGTCGAGCGGCAGGGTGGAACGCTCAAACTCGAACGTTTGCCCGGGCGGGGTACGCGGGCCCGCCTGACTTTGCCTCTCATTGATGCGCCGGAGAAATCAGACCATGAACGATGAAGAAAGACACCTGCTGATCATCGACGACGATGACAGCTACCGTGAGGTACTGTCGCGCAGCCTTTCGCGCCGCGGGTTTGTCGTGGCGACGGCCGCCGGCGTAAAGGAAGGGCTGGAAATCTGCGGCAGGCACGATCCGGAATACATTCTGCTCGACCTCAATCTGGCCGGGCAGTCAGGGTTGAACCTGATCCAGCCCTTGCTCGAGATCGTGCCGGCGGCGCGCATCGTCATCCTGACCGGCTATGCCAGCATCCAGACCGCCGTCGGCGCCCTGAAGCTCGGTGCTGTCCAGTACCTGCCCAAGCCGGCCAGTGTGGCCGACATCGTCAAGGCGCTGCTTGAGGACAATATCGAGATTCCCGAGATTCCCGATGAGGGCCGGATGACCGTTCAGCATCTCGAGTGGGAATATATCCAACGAACGCTGGCGGAGCATGGCGGCAACATCGCGGCGACCGCCCGTGCCCTGAAAATGCATCGGCGCACATTACAACGCAAGCTGGCCAAGAAAAGACCGTCCGAAACGACACACCTTTAGTGTCCTGCTGCGGTCAACCGGCAAAAATAGCCAAAATCCGCGCCTCAGCGTTGCAGGCGCAGCGAGTTGGCGACCACCGATACCGAACTCATGGCCATCGCCGCTGCGGCGATCATCGGGTTCAGGCGGCCGGCGGCGGCGACCGGGATGGCGACGACGTTGTAGCCCAATGCCCAGAACAGGTTCTGGCGAATGATCGCCATCGTCCGCCGCGAGAGGTCGATGCCGGCGGCGAGACGGGCGATGTCGCCGCCGACCAGCGTGACATCTGCCGACTCGACGGCGATGTCGGCACCGCCGCCGATGGCGAAGCCGACGTCGGCGGCGGCCAGCGCCGGTGCATCGTTGATACCGTCGCCGATCATGCCGACCTTGTCGCCGGCAGCCTGCAATTCACGCACGATGGCCAGCTTGTCGGCCGGCGTGCAGCGGGCCAGCACGCGGTCGATGCCGACCTCGCGGGCGACGTGGCTGGCGACCGCTTCGAGGTCGCCAGTGGCCATCACGGTCTTCAACCCGAGCCGGTGCAACAGCGCGATGGCCTCGCGGGCGCCCGGGCGCGGCTGGTCGGCGATGGCGAAAATGGCCATCGCCCGGCCGTTGACCGCGACAAACACCGGCGTCTTGCCCTGCTCGGCCAGCCGCGCCGCCTCGGCGGCGAGCGGCGCACCATCGATGCCACGTTCGCCGAGCAGCGCCGCGTTACCAATGACCACCGCGACGCCATCGACCTCGGCGGTGACGCCGCGGCCGGGATGGGCGGCGAAGACCGTCGCAGTCAGCACCTGGGTAGCGCGCGGCCGGCTCCAGTCGGCTAGGGCGCGGGCCAGGAAGTGTTCGGAACCGGCCTCGGCGGCGCCAATCAATGCCGCCAGCCGCGCCTCGCCCATGCCGGGCAGGATGAAAGCGTCTGTCACCGCCGGCTTGCCTTCGGTGATCGTGCCCGTCTTGTCGAAGACGACGGTGGTCAGTTTGGCTGCGGTTTCCAGCGCCTCGCCGTTGCGGATGTAGATGCCGCGCCGGGCGGCCTGGCCAGTGCCGACCATGATCGCCGTCGGCGTCGCCAGGCCGAGCGCGCACGGGCAGGCGATCAGCAGCACGGCGACCGAATGGGCGAGCGCGGCGGAAACCGGCGCGCCGGCCAGCGACCAGCCGGCGAAGGTCAGCCCGGCGATGCCACCGACCGCCGGCACGAAGCGCGCCGAGATGCGGTCGGCCAGCTTCTGCACCGGCAGTTTGCTGCCCTGGGCGTGGTCGACCAGCTTGACGATGCCGGACAGCACGGTATCGCCGCCGACGGCGGTAACGCGCATGGTGAAGCTGCCGTTGCCGTTCAGGCAGCCGCCGATCACCTTGTCGCCCGCCACCTTGGCGACGGGCAGCGACTCGCCGGTGATCATCGCTTCGTCAATCGCGGATTGGCCGTCGATGAGCCGGCCATCCGTAGGAATCTTGTCGCCGGCGCGCACGCGCAGCACGTCGCCGACCTGCACGTCGTCGATCGGGATTTCCTGCTCGCTCCCGTCGGCGTCGATACGCAGCGCAGTTTCCGGCTGCAGTTCGATCAGCTTGCGGATCGCTTCGCCGGCCTTGCCCTTGGCGCGTTCTTCCATGTAGCGGCCGAGCAGCACGAAGGTACAGATGGCGGCCGCCGACTCGAAATAGACGTGGTGGTGCAGCTTGAAGACGCCGGGGATGCTGTAAGCCCACGCCGCACCGGACCCGATGGCGATCAGCGTGTCCATGTTGGCCTCGCCCTGTCTGGCGAGCGCCCAGGCCTTGCGGAAGATGCTGTCGGCGCTGCCGAACAGGACGGCGGACGACAGGCCCAGCTCGATCAGGCGCAGCGCCGGCGAACGGTGCATCAGCATGCCGGAAATCATCACCGGCGCCGTCAGTAGCGCCGACTGGACGAAGCGTTTTTTCGCCTCCTCGACGCGCGCTTTCTCGCGCTCGACCAGCAGGCGGCGCTGGGCCAGCGTATCCATCGGCCGCGCTTCGTAGCCGAGGCGGCGGACGACTTCCGCCACCCCATCGCGGTCGATCACACCCTGCACCGTAACCGTCGCCGCGGCAAAATTGACCGCCGCATTGCGTACCCGCGGGTCGCGCTTGAGCTTCATCTCGATCAGCAGCGCGCAGGAGGCGCAGGTCATGCCTTCGACGGCCAGCGAACATTCGCTGACCGGGCCGTCGACCGGGGCAGCGGCCGGCGGCGGCACTTTGGGCACGGCGATCAGGTTGCCGAGAACGGCGTCGAGGGTCGCCAGCAGGCGTTGCTCGGGCAGGGCGGCCGGGTCGAAGCGGATCGCCAGCGAGCCGATGTCGGGCACCAGCGCCACGTCCTGCACCGCCGGATGCTTGCGCAGCAGGATTTCCAGGATGTAGCAGCGCTCGGCGTCCCCGACCAGGGACGGCGCGATGACCCGAATGCGGCGCGACAGACGATGGACGACGCGGAAATGCTTCATGGGCGCTTGCGGTAGCGGACCAGCAGGAATACGAGGTAAAAGGTCGTCAGCCAGGCATTGCTGTTGGCCAGCGGATTCTGCAGCCAGCGCTTGGTGATGAGGTCCCAATGCACCTTGATCAGGTAGAAGGCAACGATGTCGTTAAAGAAATTGGTCACTGCCTTTTCGGTCAGCGCGCTTTCGACCATCGGCTGGAAGCGAGCGCGTAGCGAGCCGGCCGGCGCTTCGCCGGGCGGAATCACCGTTGCCTTGACCCTGTCGAGCAGGGGCTGGATGCCGCGATCGAGTGTGCCGCTGTTTGCCGACGCTGCATCAGGCGCTTTGGCTTGCATTTCGGGCGTTGCAACGCCTTCATCCGGTAGCGCGTCGATCACGTCGAACAATTGCCGGGCCACTTGCGCGATGGTCAGCGCAGCAGCGTCATAGCGGATGGAAATCCGCTTCCAGGCGGGGTCGACCGCGACAGTCGTCACGCCGGCCAGCGTACCGACGCCGGCCTCGAGGTTGGCAGCGACGTCGCTGCCGCAAAGTTCGCCTGGCAATTCCAGACGCAGGTAACCCGGCTCACGGTGTACGACGACAATGCGTCCGGCCAGTTGGGCAGCTTGCGGCATGGCCTCTCCTCAGGCGGCGGGCGGTTGCTCGGCGGCCGGCGCCGGCGGCGTCGCGCGGCCTTCGAGCTTCTCTTCGGCGGTGGCCATCAGGTCGTTGAGGTTTTCCTTCTGGTGCAGCGCGAAATCCTTGCCCATGCCGCTGACCTTCGACAGCCCCTCGACGATCTCCTTCTGGTACTTGAACAACAGAAAACCCGCGGCAACGCCGCCGGCGGCACCGACCGCCAGCAGCGCCAACGGGTTGCGCAACAGCGTCGTGCCGAGCAGGCCACGCCCGGCGGCGAAGCCGGTGGCGGCCATCATCGCGCCGGTGGCCATTGGGTGGCCCATCATCTGCCCGGCCTGACCCATCATGTGCGGCATCTGCTTCATCATTTCTTCGGTCATCATGGTCATTCCTTTCGGGATTTATTCAAATCATTATCGTCGCTGTCGACCGATATTTCCTTGATGTCATGCAACATCTCGTAGATTCCCCGGCAACCCTCGCAGCAGAATCGATACTGCTTTTCCGCCGTGTTCAGCGTGAAGGGCTTGACCCCGACATCGAGACCGCACAGGTCGCAGGCGCCGTGGTCGCTCATCGCAGCAGTTCCAGCACGTGGCGCTCGAAGGTCGCTTCGTCGGCCTCGCCAACGATCTTGCCACGGACAATGCCCTTGCCGTCGATAAAGAAGGTCGTTGGCAGGCCGACTACGCCGTAGCTTCTGGCGATGGCCGAGTTCTCGTCGAGCAGTGCAGGATAGGTGACGCCGATCTTGGCCATGAAGGACTGGATCGTCTTTTTGTCCTGCCCGGCATTGATCGCCAGCACCGTCAAACCCTTGTCCTTATGCCGTTGATAGACTGTTTCGATGGCCTTCATCTCGCCTTCGCAATACTTGCACCAGTCGGCCCAGAAGCGGATGACCGTCGGCTTGCCGGCATAAGCGGCGGGGAAATGCTCGGGATTGCCGTCGACGCGAAGAGTCTGGAAGGTCGGCGCAATGCTGCCGACGTTGATGTTGGCTTTGGGCGCCTCCTGCCCGCAGGCAGCGAGCGTCAGGGCGAAAAGCAGGGCAAGAAGCAGGCGCATGTCAGTGTTCGATCAGGATCAGGTTGGAATGCAGCACGAACCAGGTCGCCAGCGCGGCAAAGACAGTGTAGCCCGCCGCCGCCAGACCCGCCAGCCGTGCAGAGACGCGCGGCAGCACGGCGCGCAGGCTGGCGATGCGGGCAAAGGGCTGCATCGCCCCGGCGCCCAGCCCGGCGGCGGTGGCGAGAAAGAGCGGCACGTACAGCGCATAGCCCTGATAATCGTATTCGGGCTTCAGGATGCAGAACGGACAGTGGTGGTGCGGATGCTCGTAGATGTAGAGCGAAACAAAAGACAGCACGCCGACGATGCTCGCCACGAAACCGGCGGCGCTGGCCACCAGCGTCGCGTAGCCGCTGAGCCGCGAGGCGCGCCGCCAATGCCACAGCGCGGCGCCGATGGCGAGCGCCAGCCCGGCGTAGAACAGCACCAGCGCCGGCTGCGGTTCCATGCCCGAGGCTTCGGCGGCGATGGTCTTGCCTTCGCCGGAAAACAGGCTGCCGCAGCACGAGGTGATGACGTTGGCCTTGAGGCCGAGAAAATACTGCAACTCAACCCAGAAATTGACCGCCAGCACCGGCAGCAGCAGGAGCAGTAGCGCGTACTTGACGCGCACCATCGGGTAGTCGCGCGCCAGCGTGTCGACGTGGTTGAGCGCCAGCCACATGGCGGCGAGGAAGAACACGGCGATCTGCATGAGCAGCGAGGGAAAGCCCCAGGCATTGACGTTCAGCGTGCCAACCGCACACATGGCGCCGACGAACATGGCCGCCAGCCGGTCGGCGTTGAAGACGAACAGCAGCAGCGCCGCCAACTGCGCCACCAGCACGAAGGCGAGCAACGTCGAGAACAGGTAGGTGCGCCGTTCCAGCGCCAGTTGCCGCTCCGAGCCGCTGCCGATGTCCCAATGACGGATGACCTGCACGGCGAACGGTGCGGCGCCGGCGAGCATCAGCACCGCCAGGCCGGCGGCCAGCAACAGGGCGATGATGGCCGGCTGGAACAGCATCAGTCGGGAATCAGGCGGCCGTCGCGCATGCCGACGACGCGATGCACGGCGCTCGATTCGACGACCAGCGGGTCGTGACTGGTCAGCAGCACCGTCTTGCCGGCATCGGTGAAGCCTTCGAGGATGGCGAGGAATTCCTTCGACAGCGCGGTGTCGAGATTGGCCGTCGGCTCGTCGGCGATGATGACCTCCGGGTCGTTGATCAGGGCGCGGGCGATGGCGACGCGCTGCTGCTCGCCGCCGGACAGCCACTCGACCCGGGCGCGGCTGCGGTGGCCGAGCTTCAACTGGTCGAGCAGTTCGTCGGCCCGTTCGACCAGGTTACGGCGCGGACGGCCGCTCGGCATCCCTGGCAGGATGATGTTGTCGACCGCCGACAGCCCCTTGATCAGGTTGAACTGCTGGAAGACAAAGCCGAAGCTCTGGCGGCGGATGTCGGTCAGGAAACGTTCCGGCAGGCCGGAAATGTCCTCGCCCTTGAAACGCACGCGCCCTTCGGTCGGCCGCGACAGGCAGCCGACGATGGTCAACAGCGTCGTCTTGCCTGAACCGCTGGGACCGCGGAAGGCCGTGACCTTGCCGGCCTCGACGCTGAGGTCGATGCCGTGCAACGCCCAGTATTCGTTGTGGCGGCCCTGGTTGAAGGCCTTGCGAATATTGGAAAGTTCGATCATGCGCGCATCACCGCGTCGGGGTCGGTGATCGCCGCGCGCCAGATCGGCACCAGCACCGCCGCCGTGTAGGGAACCACCGTGAAGAAGAACAACGTGGCGATCTGCAGACCGTCTACCGCCGGCACCAGCGTGAACCGCGGGTAGAGCACCGACCAGCCCTTGAGCACCGGCGCGAACACCGCCGCGCCGAAATGGAAGACCTGCACGTAGGCGGCGATGCCGCCGAGCAGGAAGGCCGTCAGCGAGATGATGAGGCCTTCCCAGACCTTCATGCGGATGACGTCGCTGGTCTCCCAGCCGATCGCCTTGAGAATGCCGATCTCGCGCCGCTCCTCGGCCGACAGCCCGGACGCCTTTTCCCAGGCGAGGATGGCGAAGGCGAGGATGGCGCCGGCCAGCACGGTAAGGACGATGCCTTCGCGCCAGTCGAAGAGGCTCTGGTAGGTGCGCAACACTTCCTCGCGCAGGATCGGGCGCGAATCGGGCAGCGCCGCCGACAGCTTGGCGGCGACGGTGCGCACCTCCTGGGGGTTGGCGACCGAGAGGGCGATGTCGGTGTAGTGCCCCTCGGGGTATTCGAAGAAGCGCCGGAAATCACTTTCCGAGAGCAGCACGAGGTCGGCCGAAAGCAGCTCCGAATCCGGCGACAGCACGGCGGCGACCGTAAAGCCAAACAACTTGCCGGCGTAGGAGCGGAAGGAAATGGTGTTGCCCGGCGCCAGCCCGCGCTCGCGCGCCAGCGCGCTGCCGACCATGATGGTGCCATCGGCGACCTCGCTCGCCGGACGCGCCATGAAGGTGTAGTTGGCGTTGACCACCGGGTCGTAGTAGTAGCCCCACAGCCGCCCTTCCTTCTTCTGCACGCCCCGGATGCGGCCGATCCGCTCCAGGTAGCCGGCCGGAATCAGGTCGTGACGACCGGCGACCATGCGTTGCAGGATGACCTCCGGCGAGCCGGCCAGCACGTAGCTGGCCTCGCTGCGCAGCGCGTGGGTGAACAGCGACAGTGAGGCGAGCACGAAGACGATCAGTGTGTAGGCCAGCAGCAGGCCGACGTTCTTCGTCTTGCGCCGGGCCAGCGAGACCAGCGTGAAGTCAATCAGGTGAAGTTGTTTTTCCAGCCAGGGGCGCATCGCGGAACAGGGGAAGGGAACGGGGAGAAACCAGCGAGCCGGTCGGAAAATGTTCGAGGGCGGCCGGATGATCCTGGAACGCCGAATGCAGGTCAGCCTGGCTCGGGTGGCGCGTGTAGCGGGCCTCGGTGAACAGCGCCAGGTCGGTCAGGCCGTAGCGCTCGACCAGCGCGCGGTTGGCGGCGAGGCGTTCGGCGTCGGTTGCGGTCGACCCGGAAAAATGGCCAAAAATGACCGCGAAGGCGAGCGCCAACCCGGCGAGCAGGGCGAGGACGAGCGTGGACGGGCGCATCAAAGCAGCTTGCGGACGGCGGCGACGATGGCGTCGCTGCCGGCGTTGAGGTCGATAACCTGCGCCAGCCGGCCGTCCGGCCCGACGACATAGGTGGAAGTGGTGTGATCCACGGCATAGCTGCCGTCGGCCCTGGCCGGCTGCCTGATGTAGCCGGCGCCGAAGGCTTTGGCCAAGGCGGCGATTTCTTCCGGCGTACCGGTGGCGCCGACCATCTCGGGATGGAAGAAGGCGGTGTATTCCTTGAGATGCCCAACGCTGTCGCGCTCGGGATCGACCGAGATCATCACCAGCCTGACATTCTTGCGTTCCTCCGGCGACAACGCTTTCAAGGCATTGCCGCCGGCCGCCAGCGAGGCCGGGCAAACATCCGGGCAGTTGGTGTAGCCGAAATAGACCAGCAGCACCTTGCCGCGCAGGGTTTTCGATTCGAGCGGACCATCGGCGGTCTGCAGCACGAAATCGGCGCCGGCCGGCAATTTGGGATCGCGCCCCGGCTGGCAGCCGGCAAGCAGGGCAGCAGCCAGCACGGCCGCCATCAGGATGCGTAACTTCATGGTCCGGAAAAACAAAAAAGGCAGACGCGAAGTCTGCCCCGTTTCAATAGCGTTGCGCCAGCACCCGTATCAAAAACGGTTGGCCGCCCGCATCAGCGCGCCGCGCAGGGCGATGGTCACGCTCGACCCGAGGCCGACCCGCTGCGCGACCGCCGGCAGGATGATCAGCGAAGCCAGCGCGAACCCCGCGCCAAGCAGCAACGAAGCCATTTCCGGCTGAGACGACTGGTTGTTCTGGTTCTGGTTCATGGCGTTTTCCCTCTCCCTCACGCATGGGCGAATGCTAACGGGTTTCGCGCGCGCGGGGGATGCGACAAATTGTCGCGCGGCAATTTGTCTAATTCCTTCGCCCGACCCTTGCGCTTAGGATGCGACCGTCCCGCGCCACCTCCCCGAGAGTCGCTCACCTCCCATGAACCCTCACTCTTCGGCGCGGATTTTTCCGGAGAAACGCCGATGTCCCCTGCCCTGATCGCCCGCCGCAGTTTCGCCGTCGTCGGCGTCTTGCTCAGCTTTTCCGCCCTCGCCGACCTGGCCGACGACGATCTGCGCCGTGCCGCGAAACTCCACAAGGCCGGCGATACCGCGCATGCGGTCGCGATCTGGGAATCCTGGGCAGGCAAAGGCAACGTCGACGCCGCCTATAACCTGGCGGTCATTCACCAGCACGGTGACGGCGTCAGCCTCGACTACGCCAGCGCGCTGCGTTGGTATCGCCAGGCCGCCGAGCAGGGTGACAAAGTGGCGCGGATCCAGATCGGCCTGATGTACCAGACCGGCCAGGGCGTTGAAGTGAATCCCGAGGAGGCGCACCGCTGGTACACGATGAACCGCAAGCACCACCTGCACCACGAGCACGAACCGCAAATGGTCGCCTGGCGCCAGCAGGCCCTTGCCTTGATCGACGAACGCGACCGCCGGGAACAGCTGGCGAACAACCGCCGCAACGACGCGCAAATCCTCGCTGACCTGCAGGCACGCGCCAGGCAGAGCGCAACGCCGCAGCACGCCACGCTCGCCGCCAAGGCCGACTGATCGCTCGCAGCGCCGCGGCCAAATCGCCCATTCTCCTTAACGGCTCTACTTCCTGATCGGCTGATTGCGCCCCGAAAAATCGTCGCTCAGACGGAAGACCGCGTCGCTGATCAGGCCGTTCGGGTTCTTCGCGCAGTAGCCATTCACGTAGCTTTCGATGGTGCCGCTGGAGATGCTCGATACCTGCTGGTTCTGCAGCGCGTAGTTGTGACCGGTGAGGACACCGCGCATCCAGACCACATAGATGGCCCGCTGCTCCGGGTTCTCCTTCGACTTGCCCCAACCGGTGCAGGAGAGGTCATCGACCCCGAGAATATTCAACGGCGCCGCCGACGCCAGGCCGGATCCCAGGGCGATGCCCAGCGCGACGATCAACGAGCGGGTCTTGGGTGCTTGCATCTTGTTGTTGTCTCCAGAAAATCAGCTGACGACGATGTGGCCCGCGGTACGCACGGCAATGCCGATGCAGGCGCCGAGCGCTGCCGGCTTCCAGACCGCGGCGATGCGCTTGCCCGCTGAAATCAGCACGGCAACGCCCGGCAGGTCAAAGGGTGAAATGAGAAAACCGGCGCTGGCATTGAGCAACTCGGCGCTGACCTGGCCGGCCTTGCGCATCTCGTCCATGACGCCCATCATCGCCGTGCCGCCGGCCAGGTATTTGGTCAGCGTCGGCAACAGCAGCACGCCGTTGATCGACAGCGCGGACAGCGTCGGCGCCAGCAGGCGCGACAGGGCATCGATGGCGCCTGAAGTGCGCAAGGCAGTGACGACCACCAGCGACAGCACCAGCATCGGGATGGCGCCGATGGCAATTTTGAAGGCTTCCGCACCGGCCCGGTTGATCACGTCGAGAATGCCCTTGGCGTTGTCGACAACCGGATGATGCAGGGTTTCGTCAAGCTGTGCCTCGGCCGAGGACAATCCCTTGCCGAACAGATAGTAAGTTGCGGCGGCGGCGATGAGGCCGCCGGTCAGCGAGAAGAACAATGTGACGCCGATGTTGAGCCCCATGGTCATCATCGGCAGCGCGGCGTTGGCCTGCGACATCGCGAAAACCATCGCCAGCGTCGCCGCGATGTGGCGGTCGGAAGCGCCGCGCTGCTCCATCATGGTCAGCGTCGCCAGCGGCGCCGCGAAGCTGACGAAATTGATCTGCAGCGCCGCGAAGACACCCAGCCCGGTCAGGCCGAACGGCTTGAGCACCGGCGCCAGGCGGGCGACGACCCAGTCGAGCACGCCGCGCGCTTCAAGCAGGCGCATCAGCGACAGCATGACGACCATGACCGGCAACAGGACGAAAAGCGCCAGCTCGACCGCCGAGCGACCCGCCTTCAGAATGATTTCGACCAGAATTTCCATGCCGCAATTATCCCATCGCTGGAGCTAATCCGCCGGCCTTGTCCGGTGGGGGTGAAATCGGCGAAAATTCAGTGTTTTACGCGGTCGACCGCAGCAGACCCCATTTTCCAAGGATTTTTCATGGCCAACGCCGAACAGCAAGCCCCGGTACAGCAAGACGAAAACCAGCTCATCGCCGA
>JAEUOH010000090.1 GCA_016790845.1 Dechloromonas sp. | reverse complement strand
TTCGACGCCGCCCGTGCTGCGGACGATGGCTTTCGCTCTCCCGCCACCGTGGTCAATGCCATTCTGGATGGCGAACAGCCCGTCAAGGTCTGGCGCGAACACCGGGGGCTGACCCAGGATGCGCTGGCCGGGAAGGCCGGCATCAGCAAGGCTTATCTGTGTCAGATCGAAACCCGCAAGCGCATCGGCGCGCTGAAGACGCTGAAAGCGATCGCCAGCGCGCTTGCTGTTGGCGTCGATGACCTGCAAGAAGCTTGAGCCCCTCGGAATCCTGACCTTGACTACCGCCGCTCCCCGCATCGCCGCCGTCGTTCCGAACGGCGCGGCCGACATCGACGCCCTGATTTCCGCCTTCGCGCACGACCTGATCGCGCAGGGCTGGCGCGTGTGCGGCCTGGTTCAGGAATTTCTGGCCGACGGTCCGAACTGCGAGGTGACCCTGGTCGATATCGCCGCCGGCACGCGCTACGGCATCAGCCAGCGGCTGGGCAGCCAATCCACCGCCTGCCGGCTCGACCCCGGGGCGCTGGCCGAGGCCAGCGTCGTGATGCGGCGGATCGCCGACGAAAACGCCGACCTTGCCATCTTCAACCGCTTCGCGGGGATGGAAGCCGCCGGCGACGGCCTGGCCGCCGAAATGCTGGCGTTGATGAGCAACGACATACCCGTCCTCACCGTCGTACAGCAAAAACACCTGGCCGCTTGGCGGCATTTCACCGGCGGGCTGGCCGCCGAACTGCCGGCTGAGCGCTCGGCGCTCGACGGCTGGTTCCGGGCGTTGCACGGCGGCTGACGGCACCGCCCGCGACGTTCAGGCAGGCACGCCGAGAACGACGTGGCTGGCCTTGATCAGCGCACAGGCTGGCGCCCCCGGCTTGAGGCCGAGTTCCAGCGCGGCCTCGTTGGTGATGACCGCATGGACCAGCGTGCCACCGGCCAGCCGGATGGCGACGTCGCTGTTGACGGCGCCCTTCTGCACCCCGTCGACAACCCCGGCCAGCTGGTTGCGGGCGCTGAATTTGACGCCGCCGTCGCCGGCCATGACCATGACCCACGGCGCCTTGACGTAGGCATTGGCCGGCTGGCCGACGGCGAGGCCGAGCGAGGCGACGCTGCCTTCGGTGACGATGGCGACGATGCGGTCGCCGCCCGGGGTGGTGACTTCGACCTCGGCATTGACCTGGCCGTCGGTGAGGGCGGTGATGGTTCCTTCGAATACGTTACGGGCGCTGATCTTCATGTCGGTTCTCCTTGAACTGTCGTTGGGCTGGCCCGGTTTTCGCTATATACGATACAGCATAGCGAATCGCCGTTGGCACGTCGACAATCTAGCGAACAACGTTACGCGCTTTCAACCATAGCGCACCTGAGGAAATCGCGAAATTTCGACGTCGACCGCAGCAAATGCGCTATCGTTATATATGAAACAACACAACGTAGCAAAGGCGACAAAATGGAACAAATCGCACATCGGCTGCGCAGCCGGCTGGAAGTCGATACCGAGTTCGGCAGCTTTCTCGGCGATACGCGCATCCGCCTGCTGGAAGCGATCGACAAGCACGGTTCGATCTCGCAGGCGGCCAAGGCCGTGCCGCTGTCGTACAAGGCCGCATGGGACGCCATCGACGCCATGAACAACCTGGCCGACCAGCCACTGGTGGTGCGCTCGACCGGCGGCAGGAATGGCGGCGGCACGTTGCTGACCGAGCATGGGCACAAGACGGTGGCCCTCTACCGGGCGCTGGAAGCCGAGTACCAGGCCGCCCTCGACCGCCTGGCGGAAAGCATGAACGACGGGCTGGCCGGCGATTTCCAGCAGTTCCGCCAGTTGCTCAGGCGGATGTCGATGAAGACCAGCGCGCGCAACCAGTTTGCCGGGCAGATCGTCGGCCTGCGTGAGGGGCATGTCGATTACGAGGTGCGCATCCGGCTCGACGACGAGCACGAGATCGTCGCCGTCATCACCATCGATTCCGCCGAAAGCCTGGGCCTGAGCATCGGCATGGAGATCAATGCGCTGGTCAAGTCGTCGTCGGTGCTGCTGCTCGATGATCCGAACGTCCGTACCAGCGCGCGCAACCAGCTGTGGGGCGAGATTACGCGCATCCACGACGGCCCTGTCAATGCCGAGGTCACGCTGGCGCTCAAGAGCGGCAAGTCGGTCTGCGCCGTCGTCACCCACGACAGCGTCGAGCGCCTCGGGCTGGCGGTCGGCGGGCAGGCCTGCGCCGTGTTCAAGGCCTCGGCCGTCATCCTTTGCAAATACGCCTGAACGGAGCGCCATCATGAAAAACACCCTTTTTTGCCTGTTGACCGCAACCATCGTCACGCTGGCCCAGGCCGACGAGGTGCAGGTCGCCGTCGCCGCCAATTTCACCGGCCCGATGCAGGTCATCGCCCCGCTTTTCGAGCGCGACACGGGCCACAAGGCCATTCCTTCTTTCGGTGCGACCGGCAAGTTCTACGCGCAGGTGGTCAATGGCGCGCCATTCGAGGTGCTGCTCGCGGCGGATGACGAAACGCCGGCCCGGATGGTCAGGGAGGGCCATGCGGTCGCCGGCACGCCCTTCACCTACGCGATCGGCACGCTGGTGCTATGGTCGGCGAAAGCGGATTTCGTCGACGACAAGGGAGAGATCCTGAAAAAGGGCGGCTTCAGGCACCTTGCCATCGCCAACCCGAAGACCGCCCCCTACGGCGCCGCCGCGCTGCAGGCGATGGGCAGGCTCGGCGTCGCCGACAACCTGAAGCCGCTGTTCGTCCAGGGCGAAAACATTGCGCAGACCCAGCAGTTCGTCGCTACCGGCGCCGCCGAGCTGGGCTTCATCGCCTATTCGCAAGTCATCAAGAACGGCAGGATCGGTTCCGGCTCTGGCTGGATCGTGCCTGGCAAGCTGTACGACCCGATCCGCCAGGATGCGGTGATTCTCGCCAGGGGCCGCGACAAGCCGGCGGCGCTCGCCCTGCTGAATTACCTGAAGGGAGACAAGGCCAAGGCGATCATTCGCTCCTTCGGTTACGAGTTGCCATGAACACGCCGCTGCCGTACCCCTCCCAAAGCGATCCGGCCATGCGCCGGGCGGCGGCCAATCCGGTCGACTGGCGCCGCCATTTGCCCGCGCGCTGGGCCGACCGGGTCGTCGAGGCGCTGGATTTCACCCGCCATGTCGAGTACGAGATGCCGGCCTGGCGCGTGCAGGGCCACGACGCCGATGGTGCCCTGTGTTTCTACGCGCACGACTACCTGCTGACTGAGGGGCGCTCCGACAACGACGAGGATTTCTACACCGTCGTGACGGCCGGCGAAGCGGTGCATGCCTGGCGCCTGTACGACGACCGCTGGCTGATCTATCGCCGATTGCGCGGCGACGACGAGCACAACGCGGGCCGCCCGTTCTACAGTTTTTCCGACCGCCCGCCACGCTGACACCATGAACCCCTACTCCCTGAACGACGCCGAACTCGACGCCCTGTTGCGGGACGATGCCCCGTGCGGCGACGCCACCACTTTCGCTCTTGGCATCGGCCACCTGCCGGGCCGCATGGCCTTCCGAGCCCGCAGCGACATGCTGCTGTGCGGTGCCGAGGAGGCACTGCGCATGGGCGAACTGCGCGGCCTGCGCACCAGCGAGGCGGTCCGCACCAGCGGCGAACGGCTGGCCGCCGGTGAGACGATCCTGACCCTCGAAGGCGACGCCGCCGCCCTGCACGCGGTCTGGAAGACGGCGCAGACCCTGATGGAATACCTGTCCGGCATTGCCACGGCGACTGCCGGCATCGTGGCCGCCGCCCGGCGCGGCAATCCGGAGATCGGCGTCGCCTGCACGCGCAAGAATTTCCCCGGCACCAAGGCAGCGGCGATCAAGGCCGTACTGTGCGGCGGCGCCAGCCCGCACCGCCTGAGCCTGTCGGAAACCCTGCTCGCCTTCGCCGAGCATCGGTGTTTTCTTGGCAACGAAGCACCGGCCGACACCGTGCGCCGCCTGCGCCGGCAATGGCCAGAACGCGCCGTCGTCGTCGAAGTGAGCGACGAAGCCGAAGCGCTGCGCTGGCAGCAGGCCGGCGCCGACATCCTGCAACTTGAAAAATGGCCTCCCGAGGCGGTCGACCGCATCAGGCGCGCCTTTCCGGCCGGAGCGACGACACGTATCGCCGCGGCGGGCGGCATAAATTCTGCTAATGCGGAAGCCTATGCGCGGGCCGGCGCCGACATTCTCGTCACCTCGGCTCCGTATTTCGCGCCGCCGCGGGACGTGGCGGTTACCATCAGCGCACTCTGAACAGGGCCCAGCTCCATGAAAATCGCCATCGCCACCAAGGATTTCACCGAAGTCAGCGGCCACGCCGGGCAAACCCGGCAGTGGCTGCTTTACGACCTGTCGCAGCACCGCTCCAACCAGTTGCTGCCCGCACCATTACGGGTCAATCTCGACAAGGAACAGGTGCTGCACGTGTTCGAGGACGACGGCCCGCATCCACTCGATGGCGTCGACATCGTCGTTGCCGCCAGCGCCGGCGACGGCTTCATCCGCCACATGCGCAAGCGCGGCGCCCAGGTGCTGCTGACTGGCGAAAGCGACCCGGCCGTGGCGATCACCCGCATCCTGGCCGGCGAGGCACTGCCCGACACCCGTTTCGACATCACGACGACCCTGTGTAAGATTCGCGACCTGTTTTCGAGATACTGACCCCGCATGGAAGATACCGACCTCGGCGCGATCTGGCTGACCCTCAAGCTGGCCACGGTGGTCACCGTGCTCCTGTTGATCGTCGGCACGCCCATCGCCTGGTGGCTGGCGCGCACGCGCTCGCGGCTCAAGGGCGTGGTCGGCGCCGTCGTCGCGCTGCCGCTGGTGCTGCCGCCGACCGTCCTCGGCTTCTACCTGCTCGTCGCGATGGGGCCGAACGGGCCGGTCGGCAGGTTAACCGAAGGGCTCGGCCTCGGCCTGCTGCCCTTCACCTTCCCCGGCCTTGTGATCGCGTCGGTGTTCTATTCGCTGCCCTTCGTCGTGCAACCAATCCAGAATGCCTTCGAAGCCATCGGCGAGCGCCCGCTGGAAGTCGCCGCGACGCTGCGCGCCAGCCCGTGGGACACCTTCTGGTCGGTCGCCGTGCCACTGGCCAAACCCGGCTTCCTGTCCGGCGCCATCCTTGGCTTTGCCCACACCGTCGGCGAATTCGGCATCGTGCTGATGATCGGCGGCAACATTCCGGGCAAGACACGCGTCGTTTCCGTGCAGATCTACGACCATGTCGAGGCGCTTGAGTATACACAGGCCCACTGGCTGGCTGGCGGCATGGTGCTGTTCAGCTTCGTCGTGCTGTTCGCGCTCTACACCTTCAACCCGGCGCGGCGGAAGCTGGCATGAGTGACGGAATCCGCGCCCGTTTCCGCGTCGACCGCAAGGAATTCGCGCTCGACGTCGACCTGAGCCTGCCCGGGCGCGGCATCACCGCCCTGTTCGGCCATTCCGGCTCGGGCAAGACGACCTGCCTGCGCGCCCTGGCCGGGCTGGAAAGGGCACCGCAAGGCTACTGCGCTATCGGCGACGAAGTCTGGCAGGACGAAACTCGCGGCCTGTTCGTACCGACCCACCGCCGCGCGCTCGGCGTCGTCTTCCAGGAAGCCAGCCTGTTCCCGCACCTTTCGGTGCGCCGTAACATGGAATTCGGGCAAAAAAGGACGTCGACCGCAACCAACCGCTTTTCGCTGCCGGAAGTTGCCGAACTGCTCGGCATCGCCGCCCTGCTCGACCGCTCGCCGGGCGAACTTTCCGGCGGCGAACGCCAGCGCGTGGCGATTGCCCGTGCCCTGCTGGCGGCGCCGCAAATCCTGCTGATGGATGAGCCGCTGGCCGCACTCGATTTGAAGCGCAAGCTGGAAATCCTGCCCTATCTCGAACGCCTGCACCGCGAACTGGCGCTGCCCATCATCTACGTCAGCCATTCGCCGGACGAAGTCGCCCGCCTCGCCGACCATCTGGTGCTGCTCGACCAGGGCCGGGCAGTCGCCTGCGGGCCGCTGAACGACGTACTGGCGCGCATCGACCTGCCCGCCACCTTCGCCGACGACGCCGGCGTGGTGATCGAGGCGCAGGTGGCCGAACACGAGGCGGACGATCTGACGCGGCTCGAATTTCCCGGCGGCCACATTTTCGTCTCGCGCCGCCACGAAGCCCCCGGGACCTTGCTGCGCTGCCGCATCCATGCCCGCGACGTCAGCCTGGCGCTGATTCCGCCGCAACAAACCAGCATCCTCAACTGCGTCGCCGCCACTGTCGTCGACCTGGCGCCGACTGACACCCCTGGCCACGTCCTGGTACGCCTCGACGTCGCTGGCGACCCGCTGCTCGCCCGCATCACGCGGCGTTCGGCTGAAAAACTGGCGATCCGGCCCGGCCTTGCCCTGCGCGCCCAGATCAAGGCCGTCGCGCTACTGGGTTGACCTTCCGCGCCGTAACAGGCGCATAATGCTGCGCTGCATTAGTTCGAACATCCGGGTAGCTGCCGCCAACGCCAGATTTTCCACTCGTCGGCGCGTGACGACAGTCTTGTTGCCCGCCTGTTTCGGGCCCGACTTCGACCCCAACACCGACTGCGAATCGCCATGATCAGCGTGCTCCAACTGGAATGCCCCCCCCAGGCAAACGACACCCCGCCCGAAGGCACGCGGCGCATCATCGATGGTGAAGAACGTGTGCTGTACGACGGTTATTGGATCAAGACCTACCCGGTGCCGGCCGACACGCTGGAGGCCAAGAAACGCCTGATCGACGGCCTGACCCGGCGCCTCTTCAACCATACCGAACACGGTCTCAACATCCCCGGCACCCGCCTGAAAGAGGCAAAGGCCGCGCACGAAGCGGAGACCGATCCGGCACGCAAGCGGGTCAAGGCCGCCATGCTGGCCGGCGCCTACTTCAACCGCGCCGCCGACATCTTCCGCCGGCTGGTCGAACTGCAGGCCGACGGCATCGAGATCCGCAGTGACGACGCCCTGATGCGCGAATGCGGCCGCTGCCTGCTGGACGCCATGGAACTCGGCCGCTTCGTGCTCCACCGCAGCGGCGAGGAAGGCATCGACGAATTGTGGGGCGAGCCTTTCCGCGCCTTTTCGATCCCCCTCGAAGACTTCTATGAAAGCCGCTACATCAAGATCGGCCAGGCGATGCGCGACATCGACCGGATCGCCGACGCGATGGTGAACAACTTTACGCAGATTCCCGCCTTCGCAATGATCGAAAGCCCGGTGCGCGACCTCGCCGAAGTTGCCAAGGTCAAGGCCGAGAACCTGCGTACCGACCGCGACATTTTCGATGTCTGGGCACAACTGGTCACCGCCGCCGAGCGGCTCGCCAACTACACGCCGTTGCCGCAGCCGCTCGAATGCCGCAAGGCCGACCCGCGCGGCCACCGCGTTTCGGATGGCCTGCAACTGATCCGCCAGGGCCGCGACCTGATTTTCTACATCGCCCGCGCCCGCACGCCGATGCCGAAAAGCACCCGCGAATATATCGAGCGCTGCGCCACCTACCTTGAAACCGG
>JAEUOH010000215.1 GCA_016790845.1 Dechloromonas sp. | reverse complement strand
AGGAGTATGGCGGCACCAACATGGGTTACCTGGCGCACATCGTCGCGCTTGAGGAAATCTCCCGTGCCTCGGCCTCGGTCGGCCTCTCCTACGGCGCCCACTCCAATCTCTGCGTCAACCAGATCCGCCGCAACGGCTCGGAAGCCCAGAAGCAGAAATACCTGCCCAAGCTGATTTCCGGCGAGCATGTCGGCGCCCTCGCCATGTCCGAACCCGGCGCCGGCTCCGACGTCGTCTCGATGAAACTGCGCGCCGACAAGAAGGGCGACCGCTACGTCCTGAACGGTTCCAAGATGTGGATCACCAACGGCGGCGATGCCGACACCCTGGTCGTCTACGCCAAGACCGACATGGCGGCAGGCGCCAAGGGCATGACCGCCTTCATCGTCGAAAAGGGCTTCAAGGGCTTCAGCCACGGCACGCACCTCGACAAACGAGGCATGCGCGGCTCCAACACCTTTCCGCTCTTCTTCGACGATTGCGAAGTGCCGGAAGAAAACGTCCTCGGCGGCATCGGCAACGGCACCCGGGTGCTGATGTCGGGCCTCGACTACGAACGCGCCGTGCTCTGCGGCGGCCCCCTCGGCATCATGGCCGCCTGCATGGATGTCGTCGTCCCCTTCCTGCATGAGCGCAAGCAGTTCGGGCAGGCGATCGGCGAATTCCAGCTGATGCAGGGCAAGGTCGCCGACATGTATTCGACCTGGATGGCCAACCGCGCCTACGTCTATGCACTCGGCCGCGCCTGCGATACCGCCGACCATGCGCGCACCCTGCGCAAGGATGCCGCCGGCGCCATTCTCTACTCCGCCGAAAAGGCCACCTGGATGGCCGGCGAAGCGATCCAGACGCTAGGTGGCGTCGGATACACCAACGAATATGCCACCGGCCGCCTGTGGCGCGACGCCAAGTTGTACGAAATCGGCGCCGGCACCAGCGAAATCCGGCGCATGCTGATCGGTCGCGAACTGATGGCGGAGACGCGCTGAGATGACGCAGCGCGGCAACGGTAGAATTGGCGAAAGTCGCGGACGCATCGTGGCTTCCATATAACACGCTCCTGCCGGCCCCCGGACAGGGGAACCGCAACAGGAGTTATCAGCATGACCATCACCCTACGCACCCTTACCGTCGACGACAGCGAAGCCCTCGAGCAGGTTCGCCAGTATTTCCGCAACTACGCGGCCTGGCTGGGCGTCGATCTGTCGTACCAGAATTTCGACCAGGAAATGGCCTCGCTGCCCGGCAACTATTCGGCACCGCAAGGCCGCCTGTTCTTTGCCGAGATCGATGGCCGGCCGGCCGGCTGCGTTGGCGTACGCCCGCTTCCCGACAGCGATGGCGTCTGTGAAATGAAGCGCCTGTATGTCGCGCCCGAAGCGCGTGGACATGGCGTCGGCGCCACGCTGGCGATGGCCGCCATCAAGGTCGCCAAGGAGATCGGCTACAAAAAGCTGATGATCGACACGCTGCCAAGCATGCGCATGGCGGTGAAGCTCTATCGCGAACTGGGATTTACCGAAGCACCTGCCTATTACAAGACGCCGGTCGAAGGGACGATGTTCCTCGCCCTCGACCTCGAAAACTGGTCGGAAGAAGAAATCCGCAGCGAAAACCTGTCGCACCTGTTCGATTTCAATCGCGCCTGGGCGCGCAAGATGCGGGAAGTCGATCCGGAATACTTCAACAAGCTGGCCAAAATCCAGACCCCGGAGTTGCTGTGGATCGGCTGCTCCGACTCGCGCGTGCCGGCCAATGAAATCGTCGGCCTGCTCCCCGGCGAGGTCTTTGTCCATCGCAACGTCGCCAACGTGGTCGTACACACCGACCTCAACTGCCTGTCGGTCATCCAGTTCGCCGTCGAGGCGCTTGGTGTCAAGCACATCATGGTCGTCGGCCATTACGGCTGCGGCGGCGTCGGTGCCGCGCTGGAAAAAAAGCGGGTCGGCCTCGTCGACCTCTGGCTGCGCCACGTACAGGATGTGCACCAGAAACATCAGGCTCTCGTCGACGCGCTGCCCGCCGAGGATCGCCATGCCCGCCTGTGCGAACTCAACGTGCTCGAGCAGGTGGTCAACGTGGCCCAGACGACTGTCGTACAGGACGCCTGGCAGCGCGGGCAGAAACTCACTATCCACGGCTGGATCTACGGTCTCAAGGACGGCCTGATGCACGACCTGGGCATCACCCTCGATTGCCCGGGCGACCTGCCCGTGCGTTACGACGCCGCCTTGAAGGCACTCGGCGCCTGACCAAGCTCGACCAGGAGATTTCGCATGAGCCGCCCCACTTCCCCTGCACCGGCCAACACGCAGGCACCCGCGTCGGGAAGGCGATAATTGCCAAATCAGTCCGCTTCGCTCACCCACGCCAAACTGGTCGCCGCCATGTTCATGTGGGGCGGCACCTGGATCGCCGGGCGCGTGGTAGCACAGGAGCTTGCCGCGCCGCTGGCCGCTCCCGCCATTCGCTTCCTGATCGCCGGACTGGCGCTGGCCGGCTTTGCGCTCGCCAGCGAAGGACGCATTCCGCGGCCTCATTCGGGTGCCGAGTGGGGTGCCGTCACCGGGCTGGCGCTGACCGGCATCTTCGTCTATGCGCTGTGTTTCTTTTATGGACTCAAGCATGTCACCGCCGGTCGTGGCGCCCTGGTCGTCGCGCTCACCCCGGTGCTCGTCGCGCTGGGCGCCTGGCTTTCCGGACAGGAAAGAATGAATACGCTCAAGCTCGGCGGTGTCGCCATCGCGACACTGGGCTGCCTGACGGTGATCGGCAACGGCAATCCGCTCGCTTTGCTGCGTGGCGAAGTCGGCATCGGCGAATGGCTGATCCTCGGTTGCGCGCTGTGCTGGAGCGCCTACACCTTCATCGGCCGCAAGGCGACCAAAACGCTCACCCCGCTGGCGGCGACACTGTGGGCCAGCCTGCTGGGCGCCGGCATGATCGGGTTGACCGCGCTGGCGCTGGGCGGCATCAATCTGGCGGACTGGTCGTGGCGGGTCTGGGCCAGCGTGCTCTTTCTCGCCATCGGCGGCACGGCGCTGGCCTTCACCTGGTTCGCCGACGGCGTCCGCCGCATCGGCGCCGCCAAAGCCTCGGTGTTCGTCAATCTGGTGCCGGTCTTCGCCGTGCTGCAGGCTGCTGCCCTCCTCGACGAACGACTCGGCCTGCCGGTACTCGCCGGCGGACTGCTGGTCATCGCCGGCGTCTGGCTAACCACCCATGTTGCGGAGCGCGGCACGACGCGTGGCGACGCCCGCGTCCAAGAAACTATCGACAGGGAGATTTCTCATGTCCGAGTCCGCTAGCCCGCTCGACTTCTACTTCGATTTTTCCAGCCCCTACAGTTATCTGCTGAGCGAGAAGATCGACGACCTCGCGGCACGCTACGGGCGCAAGGTGCGCTGGCATCCGATCCTGCTCGGCATCGTCTTCAAGGCCACCGGCAGCGCCCCGCTGACGCTGCAGAATGCACCGAAAGCCGCCTACTCGCTGCGCGATTTCGCCCGTTCCGCGCGCTTCATGGGTATTCCCTACCGCCATCCGGAAAAATTCCCGCTCGCCACGCAAAATGCCGCCCGCGCCTATTACTGGCTGCACGGCCAGGATTGCGCGCTGGCGCGACAGTTCGCCCATGCCGTTTTTCGCGCGCTTTACATCGAGGGCCTGGATGTCTCCGCGCCCGAAACCGTCCTTGAAATCGGGGCAAAAATCGGGGTCGACCGCAACAGGCTCGAAACCGCGCTGCAAAGCCCGGAAATGAAGGAAAAACTGAAACAGGAAGTCGATGCCGCGCTCGCCCTGGGCGTTTTCGGCGCGCCGTACGTCGTCGTCGACGGCGAGCCTTTCTTCGGTGCCGACCGCCTGCCGCAGATCGAGCAATGGCTGGCAAGTGGCGGTTTCTGAGATGACGATGAAACGACTCTGCGTCTTCTGCGGCTCGAACGCCGGCAGCAATCCGATCTACCGTTTCGAAGCGGAAAAGTTGGGACGCCTGTTGGCCGCGCGCGACATCGAACTGGTCTATGGTGCCGGCAACATCGGCCTCATGGGCGCCGTCGCCGACGCCTGCCTGGAAGCTGGCGGCACGGTCATCGGCGTCATCCCGGAAGCGCTGATGGGCAAGGAAGTCGCCGGCCGCGCCGTCGATCACCGGGCGTTGACGCGCATCGAGGTCGTCGATTCGATGCACACGCGCAAGGCGCGCATGGCCGAGTTGTCCGACGGTTTCGTCGCCCTGCCCGGCGGCTTCGGCACCCTCGAGGAATTCTGCGAAATCCTGACCTGGGGCCAGCTCGGGTTCCACGTGAAACCGATGGGCCTGCTCAACGTGAACGGTTTCTACGACCCGCTGCTGGCGATGTTCGACAAGGCGGTCGATGAAGGCTTCCTGCGCGCCCA
>JAEUOH010000104.1 GCA_016790845.1 Dechloromonas sp. | reverse complement strand
TCGTCGCGCATCCGCTCAAGTGCCAGGGTGACGATGTCGCGCCGCTCGCCCAGACTGGCGACCAGCTCGGTCAGTGTTGCTCCGCCGGGCCGAGCGAGCCATTCCGCGATAGCCTCGACCGGCAGTTGGCGCGCCTGGGTTTGGGCAAACCCGTTCATGCCGCATCACGGCAGTAGAGGACGTCTTGGTCTCCCGTGCCAATCCCATGTACCGTCGCGAAGGCAAGCATCGTGTGGTCATGGATGTCGAGCACAGGCCGGATGCCGCCGTCGGCATGGCGCTGGTAACCGCCCGCGAGGTTCCAGGCGACCGGAACACCGAGTTGCTTGAGTTCTGCGAACACGATCTCGTCGCGACGGCGCAGTTGGGCAGTGGTCAGCCAGCCGCCCAGCGGATCGTCGATATGCGGGTCGGCGCCGGCCTGGTAGAGGACGATGTCACAGTCCGCAAAGCGTTTGAGCAATTTCGGCAGTGCAGCGAGGAAGGCCTCTGCCCGGGCCGTCCGACCGAACTCGTGACAGGGACTGTAGTGTTCGACAAATTTTGTCAGCTTGAGACGGTCGATGATGTCCTGGGTGCCATTGCCCCAGTGCTCGTCGCAGTCCAGGATGCCGACGCGGCGAGCGGTGCCTTCGGCGAGCAGCGCGTTGGCCGTGACCATCAGCCCATTGAAGGTGCAGAAGCCCCCGGCGAAGTTGTAGCCGGCGTGATGAAAGCCCGAGCAGGGCGCGACTGCACCTTGCCCGTTGCAAATGGCCTCGCGCGCCGCCGAAAGCATGGCGCCACTGGTCCACGGCAGCGCCGCAGCCACGCCGGGCGACTTGTTGCCGAAACCGTTGTCGCGCCGACAGGCGAGCACGTCGGCGACGAAATCCGGATCGTGGGCGACGCCGAACTGTTCGGCTGCGACCGGGGTTGGTGCGTGAATGACGAGTGGCAGGCCGAGCGACTGCCACGAGGCGACGGCGGCACCGGGCTTGCCGGCACTGGGCGAGAAGCTGCCTGCGTCGGCGACCATGGCCGGCGAGTAGAAGACGGGGATGGCAGTGAGGGCAGAGGGGGGGTTCTGGGTCATGATGTTCTCCGGTGGGTGACGGAAGACAGGATTTCATACGCCAGTCTCACTGAATGAGTCTGGCGCCGAAATCTGAAAAAGACAGCGGCCGGTGGTCGGTCAGTCGTCGCGCTCGCCAGCGGCCATCACCCTGAGGATCGTCGACAGGTTGACCGTCACGGTCTTCCGCGTGGCGTGGTCGCGAATGTCCGCGCTCCAGGCGCCAGGCGTGATGCGCAGCTTTACCGGCGTCCCCATCTGCTCATGCTCGAGTCCCGAGGCGGAGAGCACGACGAAGCGCGCCGGGCGCTCGTGGAGCAGGGCATCGGCCAAATTCTCGAAGTCGAGGTCATTGATCGCCGGCATTGCCGGCATGTCGATCTCGATCTTGCGGTCGAGCCCGTAAAGCTCGAATCCCGCTTCGTACAGCATCTGCTTGAGCGAGCCTCGCATCGGGTCGAGGAAGGGGCCGAGCAGTTCCGGTGCGATCTTCTCGACCATATTGTTGAGGGTCAGGAAGGCGTAAGCCTGAGCCGGGGTGAACCAGCGGCCGGGCAGCATGTATGCCGGTCCTGCTCCGGTCTGTGGCGCGAGGTGGTATACCTCCCGCAAGCGGTCCCAGACGACGGGCGCGTTCATCTGGTCGCGCATGAGTTGCAGGTCGCGATTGACCGTGGCACGTGAGACGCCAAGTTCGTCGATGAGCTGCGCCAGAGTCGCCCCCTGAGGGCGGCTGAGCAGGGCGTTGATGCGGGTGATCCGGACGGATCGTTCCATGAGGTTCTCCTGGCTGCCCGGGGCCGGAAGGCGAGCCCGGCCGGGCAGCGGAAGAGGCCGGAGCAACGCTTTAGCAGCATTTGTGGGTCGCCCTGCAAGTTGTGTGGATTAAATCGGCGACGAGTCGTTGCTTGAGGATCAGTGCATCCAGATCTCAAAATCAGCAACTTGTATGAAGCTTAACCTCTATGAGGCTCATAGAATGAGCCATTGAATGCTGAAGGCCTGTTGGGCCGCAGCGTATATCG
>JAEUOH010000099.1 GCA_016790845.1 Dechloromonas sp. | reverse complement strand
AACCTGCCTGCCAGCCAGCGCATACAGCAATTGACCGCACGCTCGAACGCTGCCGTCATGCTGGGCCAGACCGATTCGATGCTCGCCGACATCCGCGCCGCCTGGGCGCTGGCGCACAACATTCATGACAATAGTGTTGTGCAAACCCGTGTCTCCTACCTGGCTGCGGAAGTCCATGCCGGAAATTTCAAGGCTGCGCTGGAAGCGGCGGAGAATCACGTTCGCCATGCGCCGATAGCCGGCGCCCGCCTTGCCTCCCTGTCCTTCCTTGCCGAAAACAAGGCACGCCATGGCGACCCGGCCGGTGCCGAGGCTGATCTCAAGCAGGCAGAAGTCGAGTTCAATCGTGTTTACACCTCCGGGCGCGGCTGGACAACCTGGGGCTATGGCTGGGAAGCCAGTATCGAACGGGCGCGCGGCGGCGTCGCGCTCGGCCGGGGGAAATTCGCTGATGCCGAACGTCACTTCCGAAAATCCACCGAACTTCGGGAAAAGGACATCGCGGAGAACGCTGACCGTTTGGCGAAGGGCATCGAAACAGTCAATCAGGGGCTGTCCATCGGCTTCTTCCTGATGGCCAAGCGCGCGCTGGCCGATACCATCCTGCTGCAGGGCCGCCTGGTGGAAGCTGAAATGCTCTATCGCGAAATTCTCGACACCGGAGCGCGCGCCTACGGCGTAGCGTCGCCGATGACCTTGATCTACATTGAAGGCTTGTGCCGCGTGCTGCTCGAACAGGGACGCATTGCCGATGCCCGCGACCTGACACGCGCAGCCCTCGACGTCATGCTCAAGCAGGGCATGGCGCCAGAGTCGCGCAATGTGATTTCCAACCGCCAACGCCTCGCCTCGGCCCACGTCGCCGCCCGTCAATGGCCCGAAGCAATGACCCAGTACGCCGCCATTCAGGCCGCACTGGCGCAGGACAGTGACTTGAATAGCCGGCTTGGTCAGGGCGACAAGGACTGGGCGTTGACGCTCCTGCGGACCGGCAAAGTTGGCGAAGCCGAGCAGATGATGAACAGGCTGCTGGCCGAGGAGCAAAGGCGCTTTGACGACGATGAACAGTTGCTGGCCGAAAGCCGCGGCCTGCTGGCAATGGCACTCGCAGCCGGTGGCAACACGGCCGATGCGCTGACACTCTTCCGCAAGGCGGTGCCGGCGCTGCTTTCGGCACAGAAGGACGCCGCCGAGGAGGAGGCGGCCACAACCACCCGCCGTCTGGTGACGATACTGGAGGCCTACCTCGACCTCCTCTACCGCCTGCACGCCAGCGGCCAGACGGTGGCCGGCCTCGACATTCCTGCCGAAACCTTCCGCATTGCCGACGTGGCACGCGGCTCCGCCGTCCAGAAAGCCCTGCTCGCCAGCGCCGCACGCTCGGCCACCCGCGACCCGCGGCTGGCGCAGCTGGTGCGTGACGAGCAGGACATGTCGCACCGCATCAACACCCTGCAGGAGACGCTCTCCCGCCTGGCCTCGGTGCCCGCCGCGCAGCGCCTGGACAAGATCATCGCCGACATTCGCCGCGATATCCCACAGCTGAAAAATGAACGCAAGGCGCTGCGCGAGCGGATCAACAAGGATTTCCCCGAATACACCAACCTCATCAGCCCGCAGCCGCTGGTGCCTGACGAAGTACGGCGCCTGCTGCAGCCGGGTGAGGCGCTGCTCGCCACCTATGTCGGGGAAAACGCCAGTTTTGTCTGGTGCATTGCCAAAACCGGCCCGGTCGCCTTCGCCGCCAGCAAGCTCGATCTGGCTGCCGTGAATAGCCGGGTGGCGAAAATTCGCAAGGGGCTGGACCTCGGCAATTCCAGTTCGCTCGATAGCGACCTCGATCTCGCCTCGGCTCACAGCCTGTACGCCGAGTTTGTGCGCCCCGTCATGCCGGCGCTGGCCGATACCGACCACCTGCTGGTGGTTCCGCATGGCAGCCTGGGGCAGATTCCCTTCGCCCTGCTGCCGACGGCACCGGCCAAGCTCGGTAAGGAAGCACTCGCCTTCGAGTCCTACAACAGCATTCCCTGGCTGATCCGCGAGCGTGCCATCACCCAATTGCCGTCGGTTAGTACGCTGTATGCTCTGCGGCAGTTTGCGCCCCAGCAGACCGGCCAGCGGCAGCCACTGCTTGGTTTCGGCGATCCCTTCTTCAACACCCGCCAAGCCGGCGAAGCGGCAAATACGCAAACCACCCGCCTCGCCAGCCGCAGCATCGGCCTGCGCGCCTCGCCAACAACGCGCAATGCCAACTCCGCCACCATTGCCGACCTCGCCCAATTGCCGGACACCGCGACAGAACTCAACGAAATCGCCCTTGCCCTCAAAATCGACCCCAAGGACACCGTACACCTCGGCAAGGCCGCCAATGAAACCGGCGTCAAGACCAGCAAGCTGGCCGATTACCGCATCGTCGCCTTCGCGACGCACGGTTTGATTCCAGGCGACCTGAACGGGCTGGCGCAACCGGCGCTGGCGCTCTCCAACCCGGAGGTCACCGGTGAAAAGGACGCCGACGGCCTGCTGACCATGGAGGAAATCCTCGGCCTGAAAATGAATGCCGACTGGGTCGTGCTCTCCGCCTGCAACACCGCTTCGGCCGACGGCAGTTCCGCCGAGGCGGTCTCCGGGTTGGGCCGTGCGTTTTTCTACGCTGGCACCCGCGCCCTGCTGGTCACCAACTGGCCCGTCGAGACCGTGTCGGCGCGTTTGCTGACCACCGAACTTTTCCGCAAGCAGGCCGAGCAGCCGACGCTGTCCCGCGCCCAGGCATTGCGCTCGGCGATGCTGACGGTGATGCAGGGCAAATCCATCGACCCGGCCACTGGCAAGGCGGAATATAGCTACGCCCACCCCTTGTTCTGGGCGCCCTACTCGCTGGTCGGCGACGGCGGCACGAATTGAGGTCGGCCAGATAGCCCACGCCTATGAGCGCCATCGGCAACTTCGATTAGCCAGTGGCGTGCCATCGGCGCACAATGACATTCAGCTTCATCAACCGTTCAAGGGGGATCACATCATGGATATTGGCATCAGCAAAAAAGACCGCGAAAAAATCGCCGACGGACTCTCGCACCTCCTCGCCGACTCCTTCACGCTTTACCTGAAGACCCACAACTTCCACTGGAACGTCACCGGGCCGATGTTCAACACGCTGCACGTGATGTTCATGGACCAATACACCGAACTTTGGAATGCCCTCGACCTGATCGCCGAGCGGATTCGGGCGCTGGGCGTCGCTGCCCCCGGCACTTACCGTGAATTCGCCAAGCTCACGGTGATCAAGGAAAGCGAAGGCAAGGTCACTGCCGAAGAGATGATCAAACAACTGGTGGCCGGCCAGGAAGCGGTGACCAAAACGGCCCGCAGCATTTTTGCGATCGTGGACAAGGCTGGCGACGAACCGACTGCTGATCTTCTGACGCAACGCATGCAGATCCACGAGAAAAATGCCTGGATGTTGCGCAGCCTGCTGGAAAGCTAGGCCCGCAGCAAAACCACCGACGGAAAAGAAAAACCCGCTTTTTTGCGGGTTTTTCGTGTTCACCGTAGCCCGCCATGCGGGCTGCGAGAAGCTTACTTGCCAGTCTGCAGGAAGCCGTCCATCCGGCGCTCGGCCAGACTGAACCACGCCGACTGTGTTCGACGGTACTTGTCGTACTCGGTGTAGATCTTCTTGAACTCCGGATTTTTGCCGGCCTCGTCGGCATACAGATCCTGAGCGGCCTTGGCGGTCGCCTTGAGAATCTCGGACGAGAACTCGCGCACCTTGACGCCAGCCTGCATCAGCTTCGCCAGTGCTGCCGGGTTCTTGTGGTCGTATTCGGCCATCATCGTCACGTTGGCTTCGTATGCAGCGGCCTGGAAGGCTTCCTGATACTCCTTCGGCAGCTTGTCCCATTCCTTCTTGTTCACGAAGAAGTGGATGACGGGGCCCGGCTCCCACCAACCCGGGTAGTAGTAGTTCTTGGCAACCTTGTAGAAGCCCAGTTTTTCGTCGTCGTACGGACCGACCCACTCAGCAGCGTCGATAGTGCCCTTTTCCAGCGCCGGGTAGATGTCGCCACCGGCGATCTGCTGCGGCACGGCGCCAAGCGCCGCAAAGACGTTGCCGCCAAGGCCGGCGATACGAATCTTTAGTCCTTCAACATCCTTTAGCGTTTTTACTTCATTGCGGAACCAGCCGCCCATCTGGACACCCGTGTTGCCACCAGCGAAGGAAAGCACGTTGTAATTGCTGTAAAAATCGTCAAGAAGCTTCTGACCGCCACCGTAGTAGATCCAGGCGTTCATCTGACGATTGTTCATGCCGAACGGAATGGCAGTACCGAAGCCGAAAGTCTTGTCCTTGCCGACGTAGTAGTAGGAGCAGGTATGGCAGCACTCGACGGTGCCCTGCTGCACGGCATCCAACGCCTGCAGGCCGGGAACGATCTCGCCACCGGGGAAAACGCGGATGTCGAACTTGCCGCCGGTAATTGCGCGTACGCGATTGGCGAGCACATCGGCGCCACCAAAAATGGTATCCAGACTCTTCGGGAAACTGGACGTCAAGCGCCACTTCACTTCCGGCAGCGCACCTTTTACCGCCGGAGCTGCCGGTGCCGCTGGCGTTGCGGCGGGTGCCGCAGCTTTCGGCTCCTCTTGTTTGCCACAGGCTGCCAAACCTACCGCAGTCGCACCGAGCGCTGCTTTGGCAAGAAAATCACGACGTTGCATATTGTCTCCTCCAGGGTAATTGGGCACGTCAGGGTATGGTTGCACCCCAATTCTAGCCAATCCCAAAGATTTGACGACCTGCGGAAAACCCTAACAAGCCTACTCGCCGGCGACCGTCATGCGGTCAATCAGGATCGACCCGGTCTGCTTGGAGCCTCGCACGTGCACGTCGTTGCCGATGGCGACGATACCGGCCAGCATGGCCTTGAGATTGCCCGCGATGGTGATCTCCTCAACCGGGTAGGCGATCCTGCCGTCTTCCACCCAGAAGCCGGCGGCACCACGCGAATAGTCGCCGGTTACGTAATTGATGCCCTGGCCGAGCAGTTCGGTCACCAGCAGGCCACGCCCCATCCGGGCCAGCAGTCCTCCAAGATCGAGGGCGCCGGGCTCGACAATCAGGTTGTGGCTACCGCCTGCGTTGCCGGTCGTCTGCATGCCCAGCTTGCGCGCTGTGTAGGCGCTGAGAAAGTAGCCTTGCAGGACGCCCGCCGTCACGACCTCGCGGTCGCGTGTCGCTACGCCGTCGCTGTCGAATGCCGAACTGCCAAGGCCGCGCGGAATGTGCGGTCGCTCGCTGATGTTGACGAACTCGGGCATCACCCGCTTGCCCAGTTGATCAAGCAGGAACGATGACTTTCTATAGAGCGCGCCACCACTCGCCGCATGCACCAGACTGCCGATCAGCCCGGCCGCCAGCGGCGCCTCAAACAGCACGGGAAACTCGCCGGTACCGACCTTGCGCCCACCCAGCCGGGCCACCGCCCGTTCCGCGGCAGTACGGCCAACCAGAGCCGGATCGTCCAGCTGGGCGGCGCTGCGGCGGGTGGTGTACCAGTCGTCGCGTTGCATCGATTCCTGCTCACCGGCAATCACCGAGCACGAAATATAGTGCCGCGAGGTCGGGTAGCCACCCATGAAGCCGAGACTGTTGGCCGATACGAAATGCGCCTGCTGCGTCGACACCGAAGCCCCCTCCGAATTGCTGACCAGCGGGCTGGTATCGAAGGCGGCTTGTTCGCAGCGGCGGGCGGTTTCGATGGCATCTTCCACGGTCAACGCCCACGGATGGTACAAATCCAGATCCGGGCCGTCCTTGGCCATCAAAGCCGCGTCGGCAAGTCCTGCGCAATCGTCCTCGGCAGTGAAACGGGCAATGTCGAGCGCCGCCTCGACCGTTTCGCGCAGCGCCTGCGACGAAAAATCGGAGGTGCTGGCGTAGCCCTTGCGCTGGCCGGCGTAGATGGTGATGCCGATGCCCTTGTCGCGGTTGAATTCGATGGTTTCCACCTCGTCGCAACGGACGCCGACCGATTGCCCGAAGCCTTCGGAGACATCGACCTCGCAAGCCGTAGCACCTTTGTCGCGGGCGTGTTTGAGGACATCTTCGGCCAATTGCTGCAAAGTCGCGAAAGAATAGGAAAAGGTGGCGGTATCAGGCATGTGGGGGCAATCCGGCGGACAAGGGTTCTATGATAGCAGCCCGGCATTGCCGGCCCCCGGTCGCCCTGGCAAAAACCTACCCAGAGAAGCCGCCCCGACGTGTCGCGCCAATTACTTAAGGGTCGCTGCAACTGCGATGATTGTCGTCGCAACGACGAACATCGCAAGCCACAGGGGCCACACGAAGCGCAGGTACTGGTTATAGCCAACTCTGGCGATGGCAAGTCCGCCGACCAGGACGACACTGGTCGGGGCAACGATCAGCGCCAGGCCATGGCCTGTAATCCAGGCGGTGATGGTGATGGCACGGCTGACCTGCGCGAAATCGGCCAACGGGGCCAGCAGCGGCATCGCCAGCGCACCATGCCCCGAACTGGACGGAATCAGCACGCCGAGCGGTATATTCACCAACACCGTCAAGAAGGTAAAGACCGCCGCCGAGGCACCGCTGACTAGCTTTTCCATCGAGAAGAGCACCGTATCCAGCGTCTGCGTGTTGGTCATGATTGCCGAAACACCGCCCGCCAGCAGCACCACCATGGCGGGCCCCATCATGTCCGAGGCGCCGGCGGCAATCAGGCGCACGGTCTCCTTTTCACCCTTCCCAGCCACGATCCCGACCAGCACAGAAGCCAGGATGAACAGCATCGCCAGTTGCGGGAACCACCAATTCAACTCGAACCACAGCGGCCGGACGCCCTCGACCTTGTGCGTCGCGTAGTAGTCGGCCGGGCCGACATGCCCTCCGAGAACGCTGGACCACGGAATGACGGAAAAGATCATCAGCCCGAATGCGAACACGGTGATCGCCAGCACCCACTTCTGCATGGTCGTCAGACGTTCCCGCGCCAAGGGAGGCGCTGCGTTCGCCGTACCTTCTTCATCCCACCCCACCAGGGAAGCCTCGGGACTCCGACGCACTATCGCCGCATAGCGCAACACCCAGGCGATTGCCATCGCCGTCAGCACGACCCAGAGAGTGGCGCGCAACACGATGCCGTTCCCCAGCGAAATCCCTGCCTCGCCCGCCGCAACTCCGATCGAGAACGGGTTCACCGTGCCCGCCATGACACCGACCAGCGCTCCGAGAATGATCATCGAAGCGGTGACCAAGCGGTCGTAGCCGAGTGCCGCCATAAGTGGCAGAAAAAGTGCATAGAAACCCAGCGTCTCCACCGAGAACCCCATGGTCGACCCGAGCAACGAGAACAGCACCATCACCGAGGCGATCAGCAGCCAGCCTTTGTCTCGCAAGCGGTGAGCCAGAGCCGCGACTGCCACCTCCAGACTGCGCGTGGCAAAGCTGACCGAGATGAAGGCACCGATCGACATGATGAAAACGATGATACCGATCTGCCCGAAGATACGACCGACCACTTCAGTATCGATGGTCTCGGTGCTGATGCTGCGCAGGCCGTAAATCCCATTGATCGGCGCCAGTACCAGTTGCTGTATCGTCTCGGTCACACCCAGTGGCGACGGGGTCCGCTCGTAAGTTCCGGGAATCGGCGAGCCATCGGCATCGGTCAGGTAGCGGCCGGACGGAATGAACAGCGCCGCGACCCAGACCAGTACGACCACAATCGCCAGCGTGGTGACCGCCCCCGGAAACCTAAAGCCGGGCTTCGACGTCTTTGCGTCGCTCTCCAGATCGCTTACACCCATGCTCTCACTCATCCCGCCAAAGTTGCCACGAGCCCACCGGCCATCGCTTCGTTGCATTCGCCATGCCGGAAAAAGGCATGGCGAACCTTTCCGTCTGCAGCGTCGCCGGGTCGCCGAAAATTCCCTAGAAGTCCACCGGATCGCGAATGATCGGACAGGTCATGCAGTGGCCGCCGCCACGCCCGCGCCCAAGCTCGGCGCCGACGATGGTGATGACCTCGATACCCGCCTTGCGCAGCAGCGTATTGGTGTAGGTGTTGCGATCATAGGCATAGACCACGCCCGGCGACGCGCATACCAGATTGGCGCCGCTGTCCCATTGTGTACGTTCGCGCTGGTAGTCGCTGCCACCCGCTTCGACAACGCGCAATTTCTTGAACCCCAGTGCCTGCGCGACGACATCGACGAAAGGCTTCTTTTCAGCCACCAGCTCGACACCGCTCGGATGGCTGCTTGGGCGATACGAGAAGGTGCTGGTCTTGTTCATGAAGTCCGGCGCAAGAAGTACGCAGTCGCGATCGGCGAAAGTGAAGACGGTATCGAGGTGCATCGCCGCCCGGATCTTCGGCATCGCGGCAACGATCACGCGCTCGGCCGCGCCCTTGGCGAACAGCGTGGCCGCAAGCTGGCTGATCGCCTGACGCGAGGTGCGCTCGCTCATGCCGATCAATACATTGCCCTTGCCGATCGGCATCACGTCACCGCCTTCCAGCGTCGCCAACCCGTGATCCTGGGTCGGGTCGCCCCACCAGACATTGACCTTGCCGGCGAAGTCGGGGTGGAACTTGTAAATCGAAGTCGTCAGGATCGTCTCTTCGTGGCGCGCGGGCCAGTACAGCGGGTTAAGCGTCACGCCACCATAAATCCAGCACGTGGTGTCGCGCGTGTATAGCGTGTTCGGCAGCGGTGGCAGCAGGTACTCGGTGGCCCCGGCCGCCTGCTTCACCACCTTCAGCGCCTTGCCACCGACCTTTTCGGGAAAGTCATTGGTCGACAGCCCCCCGATCAACGTCTCGGCCAGTTCGCGATCACTCAAGCCCTCGAGGTAGCTGCGCAGTTCATCAATAAAACCAAGGCCAACCTGGTTGGGCACCACCTGATTGTCGAGAACCCATTTCTTGCCTTCAGGAACAGCCATCGTTTCGGCCAGAAGGTTATGCATCTCGACGACTTCGATGCCGCGATCGCGCATCTTCATCATGAAATCGAAGTGGTCGCGCTTGGCATTCTCGACCCAGAGCACGTCGTCGAACAGGAGCTGGTCGCAGTTGCTCGGCGTCAGCCGCGCATGTGCCCGACCCGGTGCGCAAACCATCACCTTGCGCAACTGCCCGACTTCCGAGTGCACGCCGAACTTGACGTCGCCTGCTTTCGCCTTCGTTTTTTCCTTCGCCTTTTCTTTTGCCATGATTGTCTCCGTGGTTTTATTTAGATGGAAATACTGCCGGTCGCCAAACCGTAAACACCGTAAATCCCCGCTGCCAGGATTACGCCGAAAGTGGCCCAGTCACTGGTGCCCTCGAACACCGGCTTGCCCTGCTCGCGCCGGGCGACGTAGTAAAGCACGGTGCCCGGTGCGAACAGGACGGCGGACAGCAGAATGAACTTCAGGCCGCCGGCGTAGATCATGAACAGCGTATAAAGCACTGCGAGCGAAGCGATGACGAGATCGCGCTGGCGTTCTTCGGGCCGCTTGTCGTATGTTTCACCGCGCTTGGCGATCATCAGACCGTAAGCGGCGACAAAAAGGTAGGGAATAAGTGTAGTCGCGCTGGTCAGGTTGAGCATCAGCGAGAAGGCGTCGCGCGACCAGTAGGTCGAAATCACGATCAACTGGATGATGATGCTGGTCGACCACATTGCCACATGCGGCACATCGTTCTTGTTGGTCTTCGCGAACATCTTCGGCATGTCCTTGGACCGGCCGGCGGCGAACATCACCTCGGCACAGATCAGCGCCCAGGCCAGATAGGCACCGAGCACCGATACCAGCAATCCGACGCTGACAAAGATCGCGCCCCAAGGCCCGACCACGGATTCGAGAACCGCGGCCATCGACGGCTGGCGCATTCCGGCGATGTCGGCGCGTTGCAGTACGGCAAAGGGCAGTAGCGTGACCAGCACCATCAGGGTGGTGACGATGATGAAGCCCAAAATCGTCGCCTTGCCCACGTCGGCGCGCTCCTTGGCAAAACGCGAATAGACGCTGGCGCCTTCGATCCCGATGAACACGAACACCGTAACCAGCATCGTCGCCCTGACCTGCTCGAACAGCCCTGTGGTCAGATCACCGCCATACAGGTTGAAGCTGAACAGGTCCATCTTGAAGGCGAAAAACAGGATCACGATGAACACCATGATCGGGATGACCTTGGCCACCGTGACGATGCTGTTGATGAAGGCAGCCTGCTGCACGCCACGGAGGATCAGGAAGTGAAACAGCCAGATACCGACCGAAGCCACCGCAATAGCCACCGTCGTGTTGCCATCGCCAAAAACTGGAAAGAACGCGCCCAGAGTTGATTTGATAAGCACCCAGTACGACACGTTGCCAATGCAACTGCCGATCCAGTAGCCGAAAGCCGAAAGAAAACCTGGGTAGTCGCCAAAGCCCTCGCGAGCATAGGCATAAACACCGGCATCGATGTCTGGCCGGCGCTCGGCCAGCGCCTGAAACACCCTCGCCAGCATATACATGCCAGAGCCGGCAATGATCCAGGCGATCACCGCACCCAGCGGTCCAGTCGCGTTGGCAAAAGTGCGAGGCAGGGAGAAAATACCTGCCCCTACCATGCCACCCACCACCATCGCGGTCAAACCCCAGCGCGACATCTTTTGTTCACTTGCCATGTTGTCTCCTTGTATTTATTGACTGGCTGGCTCAGTTTATCCTTGACGCAGCCACCAGTCCTTTTCCTCTATCCGTGACTGGTCAAAAATCGGTGCGGACATTGATCCAGGCCTCCGTCGAACTGTAATTGAACGCGACCGCATTGCTCTGATCGCGAATGTAGAGAATCTCCGGCCGCAGCGTCCATCCCGGCACGAACTCCCAGACGACCCCGGCACCCACTTCATACAGATTGTCCTTGCGCGTCAGGCTTACACGCTGGTCGATGGCGTCAGGATGAAAATGGTAACGATCCGCGTCGAAAGAGTCGTGCTCCCACATGCCGAATAGAAAGCCGCCCAGATTTTTGGCGATGGTAAAGTCGTAGGAGGCGGTCAGCCCGTAAACCAGCGAATCGCCGTCCGGGCGACTGGTCGCGAAGTTGTAGCCGCCACTGGCGACGATGGAAATGCTGGATGCGCCACCGCTCAACGCATGCACCCAACCGATATTGGCGGTAGCCGACGAGAAGCTGCGATCCGGAAGCGCCGCCGGATAACGTCGCCGCCGGAGTTCGAGGCCGGTGGTCAGCTGATTGTCGGGATCGATCCGGTGGCGGTAGTCCGCGAACACGCCGTAGTCATTACGATAATTTCCGTTGCCACGGTAACTGTTGCGGCCACGCACCCCGAGCGCCAGATTGTCTTCGCCAAATGAGCGGCTGCCGGCGGCGCGCCAGCGCAGATCGGCATCGTTGCGGCTGCCCGGGTTGTCGTAGTAGCGAAAACGATAATCCAGGCTGGCATCAAGGGCGTAGTCGTCTGGCAGCTCATAGTTGAATCCGCCACCAACGCGCGCGTTGTAGAAGGTATCGCGCCGATCGCCACCGCCCAGCGCATTGGTTCCGCGCGTCGAATTGACCCGGTATTGCCCGATGCCGGTCGCCGCATAACCGTACCAGAGCAGACGCTTGCCCTCTTCCAGATAAGCCCTGGCTGCCCTGGCGTAGACCTCAGCTTGCGTCTCCAGATCCGGCGGCAGATTGTCGAAACGAAATACGGTTTCAAAGGCGATATTCGCTTCGGCGAACATCCCGAGCTGATAATAGGCGAGACCCAGCGCCAGATGCGCAGGCACCGAATCCGGATCGGTCGCCAGACTCTGCACCAGGAGCAAGCGCGCTTTCTCCGGTTGCCCGCTCCCCAGCGCCGCGCGGCCAGCCAGGTAATTGAAGGTGGCGTTTTGTCCATTTGAGCCGGCAGCAGAAGACAGCACACCGGAGGCCTCCTGGTAGCGCCGCTCGGAAATCAGTTGCTCGGCGCGCGCCAAGTCAGCCTCGTCCGCCCGGGCCACACCGCTTCCCAGCACCGCCAACATGGCGGCAAGCGCCACCCCAAGTCGCGATGGCAAACATGGACGAACGCTAACGCCCGATATGCCTTGAAGCTCAAACGAATCAGGGCGGGCCGAGCGCCACGCCCCGCCGGGAGCCTCCGCACCCGTACCTTGATACGACGCGACTACCCTCTCGTCGAATCGACGCGAGCCCTTCATCGCCTTTTTGTCTCCGTTGATTGGTGTGTTATTTCCTTATGAGCGGACCATACAACACTATTGACGGCATGCACAGCCTCTGCGCGGCCAGCCCTCTGTGGCAGATGGTCGCGCCCTGCGACTCGTCGAATTCGCAACCCAATGAAATCGCCCTGACGATTCCGGCCCCGGTGCAGGCAGGCGCTCACGGCGGAAAGCCGCTATCATTGCAGCCCCGTGTCAGGTACCTACTCCATGCAAGACGAAGACTTCTCCGACAGCGCCGGTCGCCCTTCGAAGACCAAGAAAAAGGAGGCGATGCACGAATTGCAGGATCTGGGCGCCGAACTGGTCGAACTTTCGGTTGGCCAGCTCAAGCGCATCAACCTGCCCGAAAACATCTACGAGGCGGTGCGCGAGTGCCAGAAGATCACGGCCCACGGCGCCCGGCGCCGGCAACTGCAATACCTGGGCAAACTGATGCGCAGCGCCGATGACGAGCCGATCCGCGCCGGACTGGCGCTGATCCGCGGCGAATCTTCCGCCGAGACGGCCCGCCTGCATCGGCTGGAGCGTTTTCGTACCCGCTTGCTGGAAGACGAAAGCTTTCTCTCGGAAATTTCCGCCACCTGGCCGGGCGCCGATCTCCAGCATCTGCGCCAGTTGCGGCGCAACGCGCTGAAGGAAAAGGAGGCCGGCAAGCCACCGAAAAACTTCCGCGCCATCTTCCAGGTGCTTCAGGAACTCGATCAACAGGGAGCGACGCATGACGCAGAATGAAGAACTGGTGATTGGCCTGGTCTCGATCAGCGACCGCGCTTCTACCGGCATTTACGAAGACAAGGGTATCCCGGCCCTGCAGGAATGGCTGGGCAGCGCCCTGAGTACGCCGTGGCGTGCCGAAACGCGGTTGATCGCCGACGACCGGGAAAGCATCGAAAATACGCTGATCGAGCTGGTCGACCGCAGCAGATGCCATCTGGTGCTGACCACCGGCGGTACCGGCCCCACCTTGCGCGACGTCACGCCGGAAGCGACGCTGGCGGTGGCGGACAAGGAGATGCCCGGCTTCGGTGAGGAAATGCGGCGCATCAGCCTGAACTTCGTGCCGACCGCCATCCTTTCCCGTCAGGTTGCCGTGATCCGCAAGCAGACGCTGATCGTCAACCTGCCCGGCCAGCCGAAATCGATCAAGGAAACACTTGAAGGCGTGCGCGCCAGCGACGGCACGGTAACCCACGTCGGCATCTTCGCCGCCATACCCTACTGCATCGACCTGATCGGTGGCCCCTACGCCGAAACCAACGATGCCGTCATCAAGGCATGGCGCCCCAAGACGGCGATCCGCGCCAAATAATTCATCAGCCGCCCAGCCGGAAGCGGGCCAGCTCGTAGTCGGCGGCCCGATCGACGACCGCGATCGGCGTCAGCTGAACCCGCCGGCCATCGAGTTCGCATTCCAGGGTGTCGCGCAGACTGAATGACGCGAAGGGCATCACTGCCCGCACTTCGCCCGCGGCGCTCCCCTCGCGAATCAGCAAGGCCGGAATGCCGGCAGCGGCGGCGTAGCTCGACGTGGCGCGCGCGCGCAGATCGACCAGGATCGCCTGCAGGGCAAGCGTCTCGATACCGACCTGCGCCGCCGAATCGCCAAGCCGCAGATAGCGGCGGACGATGCCGAGCAGCCAGTTGCCGCCGCCATTCGGCTGCATCGCCACCAAGGCCCCGACCTTGAGCCATTCGCCTGGAACGGTGTCGAGCAGCGCGCCGAAACCGCCCCGGCTGACATTCTCGACCTGCCAGATCTCTGCAGATGCCGCGCCCGATTCGGGCTGCCTCCCGGAAATCGCGCGAATCGCCTGCTCGAAGCCATTCACCACCAGAGCCCGTTGCCTGACGCTGTGACGGTCGTGCCGCCGCTGCGGAGGCACCGGCGCCAGATAGGTGGCCAGGTGACGCAATGCCGGCAGGAGCGCCTGTGCATGATAGTGCGCACCCAGGACAAGATCGGCCGGCACATCGTGCCCGCGCTCCAGGTCATGCAGGAGTTTTGCGATGCCCGCATGCGCCGCCGCCGGCTTGAAGAACCTTTGGGTCGCCACAACCGTCGGCGGCATGCGCGCCAGACGCGTGGGCGGCGCCGGTAGCGCCAGGTCGACCCAATAGACACTATCTGCCTCGGCCGTCGCCGAAAACACGAACCCAAGGTGGAAATTGGCAATCAGCCGTTCGACCAGTTCGACGTCCAGAGCGCTCAGGCTATCGACCGAGGCGGCTTGCAAGGCGACGATCTTGACGTACTCCTGCTGCGCGCTGCCCAAGCCTGGGGCGCTTTCGCGCGAAGCGCCGGCCCGGCCTGCCACGCCGGCGCTCTCGGCCGCCAGCAGGGCCGCGCCCAGGCGTTGCCAGATCAGGCCCTCGGCCGGCCCGTGACGAAACAGCGACCACTTGAGGACATGGCCAAGGGCAACGATCAGGCGCGCGCTGAGCGCCGGCATCGCTTGCCGGAGCTGATCGCCGGTGCGGCTCTGCGCAACGGAAGCAGCGAGGCAACGCTCGTAACCCACGGCAACGGCCGTCCAATGACCATGGCATATTGTCCACAAACGCTTGCCTTCGGCACCCGACTGGCGCGCCGAATGGAGGTAATCCCTGGTCAAGCGTTTCAGATGCGGTTGTGCGGCATCGTCCAGGCGGCAAACCGCTTCATAGAGGCGCTCTTCGGGAAATTCCCGGGCATCGCGCAAGGATTCCAGCCACCCCATGATGTCGTCGAGCGCCTTGAAGCTGTTGTCGGCACGCAGGCCATCGACGACGCGACGCAGCTCCCGCGCGTCGGCCAATGGGTGGTCCGACTTCTTGGCGCCGAACGGGCTCAGGCCGCGTAATTTTTCCAGCATCCGGTTTTCCTCTGGCGAGCGGTGAATCACAGTGCGGAGTTTAGCGCGCGTCCATGCTCGCTTGCATCACTTCCGTGCAACGATGCGCGGCCGCCCCGGGCGGGATGTAAAATCGCGGCTTCATCATCGCTCCGGCAATAACGTCCATGCAGCAATATCTCGACCTGATGCGCCACGTGCTGGAAAAAGGGCACGACAAAGCCGACCGCACCGGCACCGGCACCCGCTCCGTTTTCGGCTGGCAGTCGCGCTACGACCTGAGCCGGGGCTTCCCGATGGTGACGACCAAGAAGCTGCACCTCAAGTCGATCATCCATGAACTGCTGTGGTTCCTGCAGGGCGACACCAATATTGCTTACCTCAAGGAAAACGGCGTCCGCATCTGGGATGAGTGGGCCGACGAAAACGGCGACCTCGGGCCGGTCTACGGCAAGCAATGGCGGCGCTGGGAAACGCCGGATGGCCGCGTCATCGACCAGATCACGCAACTCGTGCACAGCCTCAAGCACAACCCGGACTCGCGTCGCCACATCGTCTCGGCGTGGAACCCAGGCGACGTAGACCAGATGGCGTTGCCGCCCTGCCATTGTCTGTTCCAGTTCTACGTCGCCGACGGCAAACTTTCCTGCCAGCTCTACCAGCGCAGCGCCGACATTTTCCTCGGCGTGCCCTTCAACATCGCCTCGTATGCCCTGCTGACGCTGATGCTGGCGCAAGTGTGCGGCTATCGGCCCGGCGAGTTCGTGCACACTTTCGGCGACGCCCATTTGTACGCGAACCACTTCGAGCAGGCCAGACTGCAGTTGTCGCGCACCCCGCGCGCCTTGCCGACGGTGTGGATCAACCCGGAAGTGAAGGACATCTTCGCTTTCCGCTTCGAGGATTTCCGCCTCGACGGCTACGACCCGCATCCGCACATTCCGGCGCCGGTCGCCGTCTGACCCGATGATTCTCGGCGGCGACCTCGGCGGCACCAAGACCCTGCTGGCGCTGGCCGAAGGCGATGCCGGAAAAATCCGCGTCGTTCGCCAGCAACGCTACGCCAGCGCCGACTACCCGACCTTCGACGCACTGCTCGGCGAATTCCTCGCCGGCGTGCCAGCCATCGCTTCCGCGTGCTTTGGCGTCGCCGGCCCGACCGATGGCCGGATCGCCCAATTGACCTACTTGCCCTGGCGCCTCTCAGCGAACGATCTGAGTAAGCGCTTCGCGATACCGCAGGTGACCCTGGCCAACGATTTTGCCGCCGCCGCCCACGGCCTGCCCTTGCTCGAAGCGAAGCAGGTACTCACACTGCACGCCGGCCGGCCGCTGGAACACGCACCGCGCGTCATGCTCGGCGCCGGCACCGGACTTGGCGTGGCTGGCCAGATATGGGAAGGCGACCGTTACCGGGTGATTTCCGGCGAAGGCGGGCATTTCGGCTTTTCGCCGCAGACGCCGGAACAGCTCGAACTGGCACGGTGGCTACTGGCCACCAATGCTCGCGTGACGACCGAAGACATCGTTTCCGGCCCGGGGCTGGCGCGGATTTATGCCTTTTTTGGCGGTCGACCGCAGCAGGCCGACACCATCGGCCAGGCCGTTCTGGCCGGCAGCGATCCGCTTGCCAGACAGGCGTTCGACCTCTGGCTGAGCTGTTACGGTGCCTTCGCCGGCGACCTGGCCATGCACTGGCTGGCCCGGGGCGGCGTCTACCTGGCCGGCGGCATGGCAGCCAAGCTGATGCCCGGCGTCGACTGCACACCTTTCATCGACGCATTTCTTGCCAAGCGCGAACACCGCGACCTAGTTCACGACATGCCGATCTGCCTGACAACCGCCGAGGATCTCGGTTTGCGTGGCGCCCTGGCGCTGGCCGCTCAACGGTGATCGGTACCAGCGAGCCGACGCTTCTTGTTTGCTATCATGCGGCGATGCGCCGCCGCTTCTCCGCTCGCGGAAAGTGCCTGCCCCCCTGTCAACCCACCGTCAAATCCCAAACAACATGTCCAGGCTGAAAAAAGCTTCCAAGCTGGTATTGATCGTGATCGCCGTCGCGACACTGACTTTTTTTGCGGTACGCATTTACGATAGCCGCCAGATGGCACCGCTGGAGCGCTGGCACAAGCATGTGCCGGTCGAACTCACCGTCAGCGAAATGGATGCCGGCGACTGGGCGGCCTTCCTCAAGGCGGAGGAAAAGATATTCCAGACCATGCGCGCGGAAGTCACCGATAAGCTCCCGCCCGAAGCACAGACCCCCGCCAATCGCTATTACGAGGGCAGCGTCATCTACCCGCCTAAATTCGCGCAGGACTGGAACCGCTCGTATGTACTGGAACCGGCCGGCAAACCGGTCGGCGCGGTCGTCCTGCTGCATGGCCTGACCGACTCGCCCTACAGCCTGCGCCACATCGCCCGGCGCTACGCGGCAGCCGGCTTCGTCGTCGTCGCCATTCGCCTGCCCGGACATGGCACCGTGCCCGCCGGCCTCAGCGACGTACGCTGGGAGGACTGGATGGCCGCCACCCGCCTCGCCGTCCGCGAAGCGAAGCGCCTCACTGCACCGGACGCGCCGCTGCATCTGGTCGGTTTTTCGAATGGCGGCGCGCTGTCCGTCAAATACGCCCTCGACGCCATGGAGAACCCCAAACTGGCACCGCCCGACCGCCTGATTCTGCTCTCGCCGATGATCGGCATCACACGCTTCGCCCGGCTCACCGGCATCGCCGGCATGCCGGCTGCGCTACCGCGCTTCGCCAAGGCGGCCTGGCTGAGCATCGTGCCGGAATTCAACCCGTTCAAATACAACTCCTTCCCGGTCAATGGCGGCCGTCAGTCTTTCCGCCTGACGAACGTGCTGCAGGAACAGATCACCGCAATGGCGAACAAGGACGGGCTCAAGCGCATGCCGCCGATCCTGACCTTCCAGTCGGTTCTGGATTTCACGGTCAGCACGCGGGCGGTCATCTCCTCGCTCTATGCCCACCTGCCGGAGAACGGCAGCGAACTGGTGCTCTTCGACGTCAATCGTTCGGTCAAGTTCGGCCCGCTGTTGCGCCGCACGGCGGAAAATGCCCTCGCCCGCACCATGCCCGAACTGCCGCAGCCTTACGGCATCACGATTATCGGCAATGACCCGGCCCATCCCGGCGAGACCTTCGCGCACATCATCGATGCCGGCGCCACGTCGCCGCGTACCGTCGCGCTCGACATCAACTATCCGCCGGAAATTTTCTCGATGTCGCACGTCTCGATTCCCTTCCCGCTCGACGACCCGCTTTACGGGCTGCGGCCGGATTCATCGCGAGAAGATTTCGGCGTCCAGCTCGGCACCATGGCGCCGCGCGGCGAGCGTGGCGCCCTCGTGGTCAATATGGATTTCCTGTCGCGCGTGGCCTCCAACCCCTTCTTCCCGTTCCTGATCGAACGTATCGAAGCGGGCATCCGGGATCCCAAGCCCAAAGCCCAGGCCGGCACGCCGGGCCCGGCCAAGCACTACGGCAAGTCACAACAGCCGGATGCCGACGAGGTCGAGTCCTATCTGGCGGAACTGACTGCCGAGACACAGGCGACACCCTGAGTGCGACGACAATGAAAAACGGCCCCGAATATCGGGACCGTTTTTTTCTGGCGCTGTTGCAGTACCGGCTTCAGAAGGAGCCGAACATCCCGCCCAGCACGATCACTGCAACCAATGCAAGCAGGGCGCTGACGACACAGCACATCACGATATCGATGTAGCTCTTGCTGTGCGTCGAACCGCAGACGGCCAGCAGCGTGATAACCGCACCGTTGTGCGGAAGACTGTCCAGCGTGCCGGCGCCGATCACCGCGATGCGATGCAGCAGTGCCGGGTCGATGCCCTGTTGCTCGGCAATCGCCAGATAGACCGGGCCCAGCGCCTCGAGGGCGATGGTCATGCCGCCCGAGGCCGAACCGGTCAGCGCGGCGAGCACGTTGGTCGACACGGCTAGCGAGACCAGCGGCCCGCCATCGATCGACAGCACCCAGTCGGCCACGGCCGTAAACGCCGGCAAGGACGCAACCACCGCACCGAATCCGACCAGGCTGGCGACACTGATGATGGGCAGCACCGAGGCATTGGCGCCGGCATCGACCGAGGCGCGTAGCTCGCTGAGGCGCTTCCGGTTGAGCGCCACGAGCACCAGAATGGCGACGATCAGGGCGACGATGACCGACCAGATGCCGCTGACCGAGGCGATCGAGATGCCCCCCCACTGCGGCTCGGCGAGGAAGCTGGTATCGAGGCGCGGGATCACCAGCATCGACATCGTCAGATTGACGAGGACGACTGCAATCAGTGGCAAGGCCGCGACCAGGACGCCGGGCTGCTCCGGGCTGTGGTGGCCGCGCTTGAGCTCGGCCGGATCGAAGGCGCTGGTACTCGTCGCGCGCTCGCGAACGTCCGGGTTCTCGCACGCCACCTCGACCGTGCTGCCGCCCTCGCCGTAACCCTCCCCGGCCAGGCGCGCCTTGCGCTCGGCACGCAGCAGCCACCACATGCCGAAGCCGAACATGATGCCCGAAGCGATGAGACCCAGCCCGGGCGCCGCGAACGGCGTCGTGCCAAAAAAGGGCATCGGGATGGCGTTCTGGACGGCCGGCGTACCCGGCATCGCCGACATCGTGAAGGTCATGGTACCCAGCGCAACCGCGCCGGGCGTCAAGCGGTTCGGAATGTTGGCCGCACGGAACAACCCCTGCGCCATCGGCACGATCACGAACAGCGCGACGAAAAGACTGACGCCACCGTAGGTAACGATGGCGCCGGCCAGCACGACCGCGAGGATGGCCCGCTCGGCCCCGAGCTTGTCGGTCATGAACTGGGCAATCGTATTCACCGAACCGCTGTCGTCCATCAACTTGCCGAAGATGGCACCAAGCAGGAAGAGCGGGAAGAACTGGGCAACGAATCCGGCCGCCGCCCCCATGAAGGTCTGCGTCCAGTGCGCCAGCAGCGGATCGCCGGCGAACGCCGCGGCGACCATGGCCGCCAGCGGCGCCAGCACCAGCACGGTCCAACTGCGGAAGGAAAGACCGACCAGTACGGCGAGGCCGAGAAGGATACCAAGCAGGCCCATGGTGTCAGACCTCGGTCAGCAGGTGGTCGATATTCAGCGTCGACCGCACACCGATATCGGCGCCAAAATTGCTCAGGAAGGTCTCGGCAGCGCGCCGCCCTTCGCCGTGCAGCATCTCGAAGAACGGCCATTCGGCCAGCAGTTTCGACGAATAGCCGAGCTGCAGCATGATCTCCTCGCCGGCCACCCGGTGGATGCGCATCTTCGCCCATACCGCGCCTTCGCCAGAGCCGGGATCGGCCACCTTGCGCAGCAGGGCGGCCATGCGCAGCTCTTTGATGAGCGGCGAATTGAAGGAAATCTCGTTCAGGCGGTTCTGGATTTCCATGGCGGTACGCGGCGTGCCCGGCCGCTCGATCGGATTGATCGACACCAGGATCGTATCGGTCGAATCGCACTCGCGAACCAGTGGCGTGATCGTCGGATTACCGGTGAAACCACCGTCCCAATAAGGTTCGCCATCGATTTCCACGGCCTGGAACATGGTCGGCAGGCAAGCCGATGCCAGCAACACCTCGGGCGTCATGTCGGCGTTGCGGAAAATGCGGCCACGCCCGGTATGGACGTTGGTGGCAGTGATGAAGAGCTTGGTCTTGGCCTTGGCCAGGCGGCTGAAATCGATGCTCTCTTCCAACACCTTCTGCAAAGGATTGCTGTTGCCGACATTGATCGTATAGGGCGAATAGAGACGCGCGGCGATGTCGGCAGCGACGAAGGCCGGCGAAAAATCGAGCGTCCATTTGCCGGTCAGGATTTCGAGCGGGCCACGGCGGAACGGGCTCAGGGCCGCCGCATCCGCCACGCGCCGCCAGAAGGCCGCGAGCGCGGCCTTGGCGCCTGCCGGACCGCCTTCGTCGAGTCCGTAGGCCATCACGGCCGCATTCATCGCGCCAGCCGAGGTACCGGAGATGCCGTCGAACTCCAGCCAGGATTCCTCGAGCAGGCGGTCGAGCACGCCCCAGGTGTAGGCACCGTGCGCACCGCCGCCTTGCAGCGCGAGGTCAACCAGCACCGTCGCGCGTTCGGCACCCTTGGTGCCTTTATTGCCTTTGGCAACAGTCATGTTCAGAGCCTCACAGAATTATTTGGTACGACAGGATCACAAGCCGTCCCGGTTGCGGTCGACCCCGAAAAAAGGGCCAATTTCACGCGGCGGCCGGCTTGGCAAGAAACGATCAGTCCAGCGCCTTGGCCTTCAGCTTGGCGAACTCTTCCTGACTGATGGTGCCGGCGTCGAGCAAGGCCTTGGCATCGGCGATCTGCTCGGCGGGCGATTTGCCGGCGACCTGCCGGATGTAGTTCTCGGCCTCCGATTTGGAACGCTCGAGCGCTGCCCGCTGCCGCTTGGCCATGCCGTTGCCCCGTGCGATGACATAGATCAGTGCCGTCAGCATCGGCAGGAAGATCAGGCCAATCAGCCACAGCGCCTTGGAACCGCCACCCAATTCGTGGTCGCGGAACAGGTCGGAAATGATCTGAAAGAGAATCAGAAGATAGGCCACGAAAACGAACGTGGAAAGAATCAGCCAGATGAAATCCCAAAAATTGCTCATTACCAACCTTTCAAAGTAAAACGACAATCAATCTAAAACGACAATCACTCATTGCGGCTTCTGCAGCGCGCCCTTGGTCCAGCTACGGAGCAATCCGTACACCGAACTGCCGGTGAGCATGCCAAGAGCGTAGACACCCAGGATCAGGAAAGACACCGGCATCGTGAAATCCGCCCCAGGAAAGGACACCGTTACCGCCGAGAGGTTCTGGATCTTGAACACCAGCAGAATGATCACGGCCAGCGCGATCAGAAACATGTAGACATAGCGCTTCATCCTGATTTCCCCCTCCGTCAATCCCGCCCGGTTTCACGGATCGTGCGTTTGGACAACATGCGGCAAACCGAAAAACCGGCGAAGGCCGCCGCCACATGCTTCAAGGAGTGGCCGCTGACCATTTCGTTGAGTGCCAGAACCTCACCATCGAAAGTTTCCAGCACCTTGGCCAGGGCATACCAGGCGAACACCCAGTAAATGTCGCTGCCCCGCGTATAACGCGAGGGGTTCAGGATGGCCAGCAGCAACACCACCAGCACCGAATAAGCCTGCAGGATGCCATAGGGAATCACGTTGCCGGCGCCCAGGCGCTCGGTGACCAGCCAGTAGATGACCGACGCGGCACCGATCAACAGCGCCGGCGGCAACAGTACGAGGCCGGCGCGCACGCTGATGCGGTCGACGATCTGAGCTGAGACCAATCCCATGAAAGCGATGGTCATCGGCAGACGATCCCAGAACAGCGTTTCGTTGTTCGGATCCAGGTGGTAGTAGCCCGAGCCCAGCGCCGTCAGAAGCAGACCAATGAAAAAAGTGACATAGGGCCAGCGCTCGGCCGGACGCTCGAAGCAGGCGCGTCCCTTGCCGATGATGAACAGGCCCAGCGCACCGAAAACCAGGAATCCAACGTTGGAAACGACATCGAGAAAGTTGTCGACCCCGTGGGAGTGCCGATGATCGGCAAAATCATGATAATCGAGCGGTTGCTTCACTGCCGGTAGCAGAAAAGCGGCCAGCAACGCCAGGATCGTCAAGCCGACGAACCAATACACGGGCGAGCGCCGTTCGGGAACATCGCCCGGAGGGGAAGACCTGCCCGCCATGCCTTACTTGCCCGCCTCGCTGGCCGTCAGCACGCGCTCGCCATCCTTGCGATGCACATCGAGCATGCCGCGGTCGATCGCCCAGGTGGTCGCCGTCTGCAGCGCGGCGATGAACTCCCGCTCCTGCGCCATGACGCCTTCAGCGGAGCAAAGCTTGCGCGTCGTTGCCAGCGGTCCGATGGAAAGCGCATTGCCTTCGACCTTGAATGGGCCATGGAAGCTGTTGCAGCCGCCGCTGCCGGAAACCTTGCCATCCTTGAAGGCGATGCTCAGGTGCGTGCCTAGCAGAGGGCCGACGACCGCCTGACGTCCATTGTTGTAGCCGGTGACCTCCCACTTGATGCCAGTCAGCGAGGGCTTCGGCTCAAGCTCGAATTGCAGGGGCGTGCCGCCCGCAGTTGGTATCAGGCTCAGGCGCTTGCCCTCCACGTTCGCCGCCTGCGCGCCGGAAAGCGCAGCAAGAAAACCCTTCTCGAGAGCCATCGCGGGCTCGGGGCAGGCCATCATCGTGCCGGCCAGGTTGCCGATGGTCAGCTTGTCGCGGTCGACCGTGTAGCCACCCATGAATCGGTTGCACCCGGAAAATCCGGAAACCCGGCCGCCTTCGAAGCGAGCCGTCGGCGCGCCATTACCGGCTGGCACGCCTTGCCCGGGCAGTGCGGTCAGGCGCCAGGTGACGCCCTCCAATGTTGCTGCGAGCGCCGGCGCTGCTGGCACGCGGCAACAGCCGGCGTAATGCCGGCCGTCGGGAAGCGACAGATTGATCGACACCGGGTGCACGGTTTCCGACATGCCGTCACTGCAGGCACCGTCTTTCAGAAAGGCCACCAGTTCCCGTCCACCCCGGCCACGCCCGCGCCAGACGGATTCCTGGCGTGGCTCAATGCGCACCTCGCTACCGCGAAAGCGCGCCGACAGTCCGTCCGGCAGAGAGAAGCGCGCTTCTCCGTTGCCCGGAAGATCGAGCCGCCACGAGGGCTCGTTGCCGAAGCAGATCAACTCCCGCTCTGCAGCGTGCAGTGCTACAGCCGGAACGGCGAGAGCGACCATCGTGGCCAGCAACTGGATTGATTTCATGGATTCGTTCCGTTTCAGAATCTAGCCTAACCAAATTTCATGATGTATATGTTGCAATGCGGCAGTTTCCCCGGAGCCTGAAGCCCCCCGGGGGGCTGCGCGGGCGGAGATTAACGCAGAATCTCCATGCCGGAATTGCTGACCCGCACGCGATCGCCGATACGCACGGCCGGCGATGAGGTTTGCTGCACGGTGGCGAAGGAACCGTCGTCGTAGCGGATACCGATGATCCAGACCAGCGACGAGCCGCTGGTCATGCGGTTGCCGGCATAGGCGCCGCCGGCCGCGCCGACCACTGTCGCCGCCGTGCGTCCGGAACCCTGGCCGACCTGGTTGCCGAGGATGCCGCCGACCAGCGCACCGCCGATGGTGCCCAAGGTCTGATTGTTGTTCTGCACCGTCTGCGAGCGGATGGACTCGACCGTGCCAACGCGCGAGGAAGGTTGTGAAACCTGGAAGGCCGGCTGGGTTTCGCAGCCGGCCAGCAGGGACACCCCCGCCACAACGAGGCTGAGCGCGACCGCGCGCCCGAGTTGCTTGATATTCATGCGTTGATCCTCAATCAATTTGACGTTCAAGGCTTACTCGGGAATCGAGTAGAGCATGTACATGGCTGCCAGCAGGCCGGTGGGGCGGCCCATCTTGCCCAGCCAGTTGGCGAAGATCGTTTCGATTTCGCCGCTCTGGTACACCTCGGTCAGCGCCCGGTTGACCTCCAGGCGCAGGGCCGAATCGCCGCGCGGCAAGGTGATCGCGTAGGGCTCGAAGGAGAGTTCCTCATTGAGCAACACGAACTTGCCGGGGTTGTTCATCACGGCCAGGCCGACCAGCTTGATGCGGTCGCCGGCATAGGCGTCGACCGTACCCGATTCGAGGAGGGCCAGACCCTCCTTGGGATCTGTAACCGGCAGGATCTGAGTGCCGGCCAAATCGGCACGAACGATGGCATTGAGGCGCTTCTCGGTCGTTGTGTCCTTCAGGACTGCGACCTTCTTGCCGGCCAGTTCTGCAATGCTATTGACAGGTGAATCGGCGCGCAGGATGACCCCCCCGGCATCGACGAAGATCAGGCTGGAGAAATCGACGTTGGCCAGCCGACCCAGCGTCTGCGTCGTGTTGGCGCAGTCCATGTCGGCCTTGCCGGACTGCACCATCTGCAGGCGCTCGGCAGTGGAACCGGGAATCCAGTTGACTTTGAGGTCGGGATTGCCGACCACCTGGCCGATGCGGGCGATCACGCGCCGGCAGAGGTCGATCGAATAGCCGGCCGGCGCCTTGCCCTGGTCGACGAAGGAGAATGGCAGAGAATCGGCGGCGAAGGCGACATTGATGACCTTCGCCGACTTGATCTTGGCCAGCGTGTTGGGCGCCTGTTGGGCATGCGCCCCGGCAGCGAACAGGCAACCCGCGATGAGGGCCCCGATTGCGAATTTTTTCATGACAAACCCTTATAAAGGCGAGAATTGAAAATCGCTGCTGAGGCGACCCTTTAAGGCTCCGCAAGGTAACAGACGCCCCGTGGCGGGTCAAGAAAACGACCACCCCGTAGGCATAACGAGCAGGGTGAAAGCGCGCCTGGATAAACGGGGACACTCCAACCGCCAAGCTGACTGTTAACGTCCCCAGCAAATCACGCTCTTCGCTAAGGCGCCCCGCTGCAATCCCCGCCACATCCGGGCATGGCAACGATCTTGTCAGCTTGGAGGCGCCCCCCAGACCAGTGCCCCACCGAACAGAATTGCGAGCATAAGCAGGCTGATACTCGCGAATTGCCAGCGTCGAATGACCCCGTCAGCCAGTTCGAACGATTCGCCGACCCCTGCGGCAATCCGCCGCATCACGCCGGCATTGGCCCCAGCCGCACCCAGAAGCGAGCGGCGAGATAGCCCCGAGGCCAGCAACGAGCCCCCCAGAAACACCACCAGTAGCACCCCCATTTCCTTGGGGGCAAACGAACTGGAGACGAACTCACCCGGAACCGGTCCCAGCGCCGCCAGCGCAAGCAGTAGCGAACCGGCAGACAGCGCCAGCGCGACAAGTTCGGACAGGCGGGAGACGCGGCTTACCAAAAGCAGGGGTTCGGAACGACGACGCAGGACACTGGCCAGCACCAGCACTACATACCCGGCGGTGAACACTGCCCCGCCCTGCAATACTATGGTCCACCACCACTGGCCGGAACCATCGGCTGCATCGAGCAAGAGTTTTTTCGCCAGATAGGCACCGCTCGGCACAACCCCCATTAGTGCAAGGCCGGCCAGCGCGAAGGCCAGCACGGTGATGGGCATCGTCCGCGCCACGCCTGCAAGATCGGCAATGCGATCATGACCGAGCGCCGCATAAATTAGGCCGGCAGCCATAAACATACCAGCCTTCGCAGTGGCATGCGATATGACCTGCAAGAGCCCCCCGGCCAGCGCGAAACCGTGGACCGGCCCATTGCCGGAAACATCGAAAGCCAGAGGGAACATCAGAAACAGATAGCCGATCTGCGCCATCGTCGAATAGGCAACAAGCAACTTCAAGCGCTCCTGTCGAAGCGCGACGACACTGCCTACAACGATGGCAGCCGATCCCAGCCCGCCCAGTAGCTGCGCAGCGGAAAATGTCACAACTCCTGGCATTACATCGAACCACAAGCGCACGACGAGGAACCACGAGCCTTTGACGACCAGCGCCGAAAGCACCGCGCTGGCCGCCGCAGGTGCCCCGGCATGAGCCGGCGGCAACCACAGGTGAAGCGGGAACAACGCCGTCTTCGCCAGCAGGCCAACCGTCATCAAGGCGACAGCGGCAAAGCAGAGCATCCCAGGGCGAACGCGCTCAGCCAGTATTGCGATGTCGAGGGTTCCATACGCACCGTACAGCAGCACAGCGCCGAGCATGTAGAGCACCGAGCCGAGTAGCGCGAACAACAGGTAGCGCAACGCCGCCCTGAGGGTCTCGGAATGACCCTCGAGACTCACGAGCGGCACCCCCGCAAAAGTCAGGAGTTCAAGCGCGACATACAGCGTGAACAGGTCGCCGGCCAAAAATACCGCATTGAGCGCTCCCCACACTGCCATCAAGAGCGTCCAGAACATGAACGGGGCGCGCGCTTCGCGAAGATTTTCCGGCGTCTCGAAATCGTCACGCGCAAACAGGGCGACGCCCAGCAGGACCACTGTCGTCGTCAGCAGCATGGCCGCCGACAGGCCGTCAGCGCGCAAGGCGATGCCCAGCGGCGGCGCCCAGCCGCCCAGCAGATAGATCACCGTCTGACCGGTTTGCACCAGTTCGACGCCGATCGCGACGGCGAGTGCGAGCCCGAGAGGAATTGTCAGCATGGCCACGCGCCGGGCGTTGCACCCGCCCAGGATCAGCGCGGCGAACACGCCGGCCAGAGGCAGGACAAGCGCCAGGACGAGGAGAAACCCACCCGCTGTTGTCGTCTCCGGAATGAGTGTTGCCAATGCGCTCATGTATCGGACGGTTCCGGGGATTCCTTCGTCGTCAGGCTGGCGGTGCCGCTGGCGTCATGCAGGCGCAGAAGGAGCGCGACGGCCAGCGCAGTAGCCGAGAATGCGACGACAATGCCGGTAATGACCAAGGCCTGCGGCACCGGATCGCCGCCCATGCCGAGCGCGGCCCCGCGCCGGGCGACAACGCCGAAAAGCAGAAAGACGCCGCTACCTATCAGATTGAACGAGAGTATCTTGCGCAGCGGCTGCGGGTTGACGACCAGCCCATAAATTCCGACGCCGACCAGCAGGGCTCCGCAGAGGCCAAAAAGCGTCGTGGCGCTCACGATTGCCCCCTGCGCTCCGGCGGCCCAAGAACCAGCAGCGCCAGGGTAACTGCAATAGATAACATCGATGCCGCCTCGATGATCAGGATCAGTGGTTTGGCGTAACCCTCCGGATAAGCCAGAAAAGCGCCCGCGAATGGTACGCCCGCAAAGCCGATGATCAGGAACACCGCGCTACCAGTCACCAGCGCAATGCGCACCCAGACCAGCCTGACTTCCGGCACGTCGGTCAGCCCGGCCATAATAGCCAGCAACCACATCGCCGCCAGCAACGTGCCAGCCTGGAACTTGCCGCCGGGCAGATCGGCCCCGACCCAGAAAACGTAGATGGCGACAACGATTCCAAGCGGCGGCAGCAGGCGCGCCAGGTAGGCGAGCATTCCGTTCGCCTCCAGATGGTAATGCTGCCCGGGGCGCCCGCCCCAGAAGCGGTCCGGCGCCAGCGACCACACCGCGATCAACGCAAACACCAGCACCACCGCTTCGAGCAAGGTGTCAGTCGCCCGGAACGCAAGCAATACGGCGGTAACCGCATTGCCGAGTCCGGTGCTGGCAATGTGCTCGGCCACCTGCGGGGCCAGCGTGGGTGCTGGCTCTGGCAGGGTCAGAACGACCACCGCCAGCGCCAATGAAACAGCACCCGCCAGTACTGCCGCCAGTGCCTTTACGAACCATGCGGGCGAGTCGCCAGCAACCACTGACTCGGTCGGGCGCAGACGGACGGCCGCTCTAATAAGCAAGACGCCGGTCAGACCGCCGCCGATCGCCGCTTCCGTCAGCGCCGCATCGATCGCGGCCAGGCGCACCCAGGCAAGCGCCAACATCAGACCATAAATGGCATAGCCGACGACGGCGGCGAACGAGTCGCGGACGGCGATGGTCCAGATGGCGACGGCCAAAATCAGGACGACCAGGCTCCCATCGACAAGGGGCGCCATGTTCATGCCTTCGGTCCCGAACGATGGGCAGTGCGGGCGATCAGCTGCGACGCGATCGCGCCGGCAAGCAGCACGAGCAGCCAGACACAGACCAGCTTGAGACCGGCCAGCGGACTGCTGACGCGCGGCAGCAAACCGAGCACGACCAAGCCCAGGCCAAGATTGTCCGCCTTGGTCAGCGCATGCAGGCGGGTCAGCGTATCTGGGAAACGCAGCAAACCGACGGTACCGGCGAGAAAGAAGAAAACACCGGCCGAAACCGCAACAATGGACCACAGGTCGAGAAGCTGGCTCACTCGCGCTCCCCCGACTCCGGCACCGATGGCCCACCGAGTCGACTGCCATACTTTACGAAGGCAACCGAGGCAAAAGCCGCCAGCAAGGCCAGGGTCAATGCGGCATCGGCGATTGCGGGATCGACGATCGTCGCTCCCAACAGCAGTGCTGCAACCCCGCCGGTGCCCAGCAACTGCGCCGCCATCATGCGTTCGGCGTCGCCCGGGCCGCGCAAGAGGCGGATCAGGCCGAGCGCAGTCGCCAGCAGCACCAAGAAGGCGGCGACCGCAAGAAACTCAGCCATCGCCGGTCCCCTCGTCGAGCACGTGCGCCAGCGCCTTTTCTTCCGCTGCCAGTTGCTCCAGGATGGGTTGTCCAACATCGAGGCAATGGAAAATGATGTCGTTCCCATCTTCCCCACACGGCAAGGTGCCCGGCATCAGGCTGGAAATAGTGGCGAAGGTATTGCGTAGATGGCCTGGCGCATGGGCGCTGCGAAAGGCGACAAAACCGGGACGCAACGGCAAGCGCGGATCGAATGCACGGCGCGCGACATCCCATCCGGCGAGCAGCGACTGCCAAAGAAAGCGGGGCAGCAACAGGACGAGCGCCCCGAGTCGAACCCGCTGCGGCGTCGGCGGCAGCAAACGCAGGCTAACCCACGTCGCGCTCCCCGCCGCAACGCAGCCAACCAGCAGCGCAGAGAACGAGAAGCCGATCAGTGCCACCCAGAACATGAGGAAGATGGCCGAACGAACCAGCGCGGCAGATACCACGGAACTCACTTTGCGTCAGCCACCTCAGGTATCGACGACTTGCCACCGAACACCGTCACATAGAGCGCCGGCAGGAAGATCAGCGTCAGCAATGTCGCCACCAGCAGACCACCCATGATGGCGAAGGCCATCGGCCCCCAGAACACGGTCGGCGCGATCGGGATCAGGCCGAGCACGGTCGAGATCGCCGTCAGGACCATCGGCCGGAGCCGCGAGGTCGCCGAGGCGAGGACCGCCTCGAGGACGCTCCTGCCTTCCGCGCGGTCGGTCTCGATCTGCACGATCAGGATCACGGTGTTCTTGGCGATCATGCCGATCAACGCGAGAACGCCGAGGATAGCCACGAAGCCGAGTGGCCTGTTGAACAGCAACAGCGAGAGAACGACGCCGATCAACCCGAGCGGCAACACAGCGACCACGATCGCCAGGCGGCGGAAACTCCCCAGCATCACCATCATCGTCGTCAGCATCAGCACAATCATCAGCGGCACGACAGCGAACACCGAGGCGCTCGAGATGGCACTCTCCTCGTACATCCCGCCGGTTTCGATCTTGTACTGGGCGGGCAGCTTCGCGTTCAATTCGGCAATCTTCGGCGCCAGTGCGCCGACGACCGTATCAGGCAGAACACTGTGGTCCACATCGGCGCGCACGGTCAGGGTGGGCAGTCGATTGCGACGCCAGACGATCGGGAATTCCTGCTCCTCGACCACCGTCGCAAACTGGCTCAAGGGCACCATGCGCCCACTCGAGGTCGGTACCTGCAACGACGCCAGCGACCCGAACGAGGCGCGCTCCTCCTCGACCGCACGCGCCACGACATTGACCAAGTAGATATCATCGCGCACCTGCGTGACCGTCGAACCGGTCACCTTGGCGTTGAGGACGGTGGCCAGCGCCGCCGAGCTGATGCCAAGCTGCCGCGCCTGATCCTGGTTGACGCGGACGCGCAATTGCCGGGCCGGCTCCATCCAGTCATAGTTGATGTAACGCGTGCGGGTGTCGGAACCCATCACTTGGGCCAGTTCCAGCGCGATCTTGCGCACCTCGTCCTTGTCAGGTCCGGTCACCCTGTACTGCAGCGGCCAGCCGACCGGCGGACCCAGTTCGAGCGGCGAGACGCGCGCGACGACTTCGGGAAACTCCTCGGCGAGCACTTTCTCCAGTTTGGCCTGTACCCGCTCGCGTGCCTCGATGTCCTTGGTGACGATAACGAACTGGGCAAAGAACGGGTTGGGTAGTTGCACGTCCAAGGTCAGGATGAAACGGATCGCGCCGCGACCGACATAGGTGCTGTAGTGGTCGATGTCGGGATCGCCCTTCAGCAGCGCTTCGAGGCGCAGGACTTGCGCCTCGGTGGCGTAGATCGAAGCGTTCTGCCGTAGCGTCATGCTGACGGTCAACTCGCTGCGGTCGGAAGCCGGAAAGAACTGCTGCGGCACGTAGCGCAGCAGGAACATGGCTGCGACGAAAGCAGCCAGCGTCAGGGCGATGGTCAGCCATTTGGCGCGGATCGCGCCTTGCAGGAAGGCGCTGTAGACGGCGACCATCTTGCTCGGTTTGGGCTCCGCTTCCACCTTGGGCGGTTTCAGGATGGCCTTGCCGAGCAGCGGCCCGAAGACCACCGCGACCAGCCACGATGCGATGAGCGAAATGGCCACCACCGAAAAGATGTCGAAAGTGTATTCGCCGGCATTACTTCTGGCGAAGCCGATCGGCACGAAGCTGGCGATCGTCACCAGTGCGCCGATCAACATGGGAGCCGCCAGCGTGCGGTAGGCGAAAGTCGCCGCTTCATCCATGCTGTCGCCGGCGCCGAGTCGGCGGAGCATGGCATCGACGGTCGTCATTGCATCGTCGACCAGCAGTCCCAGCGCGATGATCAGTGCCCCGAGCGAAATACGGTGGAGGTCGATATTGGCAATATTCATCACGGCGAACACGACTGCCAGCGTCAGCGGAATGGCCAGCGCAACGACAGTACCGGGCCGTCCGCCAAGACTCACGAAGCTGCAGACCAGGATAATGACAATTGCCTGCCAGAGCGAGGTCATGAAATCGTTGATCGCGACGTCGACGCTGACGGCCTGATCCGCGACCAGCGTCGGCTCGATGCCGTGCGGCAGGTCGGCAGTGACCTCCGCCATGACGTTGCGGACGTTACGACCCAGCGCCAGGATGTCGCCGGCGTCACGCATGGCGATGGCGAGGCCGATTGCGGGCTTGCCGTTGACGCGGAACATCGGTTGCGGCGGATCGGAAAATCCGCGCCGTACCGTCGCAATGTCGCCCAGGCGGAAAATGCGGTCGCCGGCGACCAGATTGACCGACTCGATGTCGCGCTCCGAATCGAAAGACCCGCTGACACGCAGGAACACACGCTCCTGCCCGGTCTGGATCGTACCTGCTGGACGCACGAGATTCTGCGCCTGCAAGGCGCCGAGAATCGTCGGGTAGTCAAGGCGCAGAGCGGCGAGGCGCTCGGTCGAGAACTCGATGAAGATCCGCTCATCTTGCGCACCGAGGATTTCAATTTTCGACACATCGGGAACGTGCAGCAGGCGCGAACGCGCAGCCTCGACATAATCGCGCAGCTCGCGGAAGCTGAAACCGTCCGCGGTAAACGCATAGATGATGCCGAAGGTACTGCCAAAGTCGTCGTTGAAGCCCGGTCCGATCACGCCAGCCGGCAACGAGCCGCGCATGTCGCCGATGTTCTTGCGTACCTGATACCAGATATCGGGCACCTTGTTCGGCGGCGTCGACTGCTTCAGGTCGACGAAGATCGTTGTCTGGCCGGCGGTGGTGTAGCTGCGCACCCGGTTGAGATAATCGGTCTCCTGAAGGGTTCTTTCCAGGCGTTCGGTGACCTGATTCAGGGTTTCATCGACCGTCGCCCCCGGCCAGGCGGCGCTGACCACCATGGTCCGGAAGGTGAAGGCGGGATCCTCGCCACGACCGAGACGCTGGAACGAGAATGTTCCGGCGACCACGGAGACGATCATCAGGAAGATGACCAGCGAGCGGTTGGCGAGCGCCCATTCCGATAGATTCGGGCCGATCATGGCTGCTTCCCGAGCAGGCGGACCTTCTGCCCTGGACGCAAGGCCTGAACGCCCGCAGCAACGACGACATCGCCCGGGTTCAAACCAGAGGCCACCCTAAGCTTTGCTGGATCGGAGGCGGCAACTTCGATCGTACGCATGGAAACCGTGAAGGCCTGCGGATCGACTACCCACACTGCCAACCGACCTTCGGCGCGAACCAGCGCCGACGCTGGGATTTCCATACCTTGCGGAACCCCGATCGGCATGCGACCGGTTACGGTTGTTCCAAGTCGCATTGCAGCCGGTGGGTCGATCAGCCCGACGCGGACAGCGAAGGTGCCGGTCACCGGGTCGGCACGCGGCGAAACCTCGCGCACCCGCCCCTTGGCCGTCACGGCGGGATCGGTCGCCAGGGTTACGGTGATTTCCGGATTCGCCGGCGCAGTGTCCTTGATCCGCGCGGACACGTCAAAAACGGCATCGCGGCCATCCTTGCGCGCAACCTGAACAACCATGCGCCCGCCCTGCACCACCTCACCGGGTTCGGCACCGACCGCCGTTACCACGCCGCCGGCATCGGCCAGAAGCCGCGTGTACCCGAGGCGGTTGCGGGCAATGCTAACCTGCGCCTGCGCCGCGTCGACCTGCGCCTGGGCGCTGTTCGCAACCTGAGTGATCCGATCGAAAGCCGCCGGAGAAATGAAATTCTGCGCCAGCAGCGAACGGTTGCGCTCTTCGTTGGCGCGCGCCTCGATGAGCTGTCCGCGGGCACCCTGCAGCGTGGCTTCCGCCGCACGCAAGCCGTTTTCCTCGTTTTCCGGATTGAGCCGTGCGATTTCCTGGCCGGGAGCAACCGTGTCGCCGACATTCACCGCCCGGCTGATCATGCGCCCGTCGATGCGAAACGCCAGATTGACTTCGGATTCCGCCTGGATTCTCCCGGTAAGCGAGACCGAATCGCCACCGCCCGCGGACTCGACAGTGACCACGCGCACAGGCCGGATTTCCGGCGCCACCACTTCATCAGCGGGCTTGCAAGCCGCCAGCAGGGTCAGGGCCGAACCGACGACCACCAGGTTAATCATGCGCAAAGTGCGCTTCTCGTCAGTCAGGGCCATAGCTCTTCCAAATTCAGATACCGGAAACAGGCCAGAATTTATCACACTAGCCCTGCCCGGCATGACTAGTGCGCCAATATTATCCGGGGTATGGCGAGCGGCCGGCCGCCTGTGCCACGGGCGCCGGCGAGGTTTCAGGCTCGCCGCAGAACGACGGCGGCCAGCGGCGGCAAGGTGATTTCAAGATGCGCCGGCTGATTCATCCATTCCCCCGCGAACGCCGCCAGCGCCCCGGCATTCCCGAGATTGGCGCCACCGTAGTAGTGGGAATCGCTATTGAGAATTTCACAATAGTCCCCTGACTGCGGCACACCAATCCGGTAGCCGGTTTTTGGCTCGGGGGTGAAGTTGACCGCAACCACCACGAAACTGCCGTCAGTGCCCCAACGCAACCAGGAAAGCACTGAATGCGCGCTGTCGTGGCAATCGATCCAGGCAAAGCCGCTGCTCTCAAAATCCTGCGTATGCATCGCGGGAAGATCGCGGTAGAGGCGGTTGAGGTCACCCGAAAGCCGCTGCAGGCCGGCATGGGGCGGCTCGTTCGCCAGCCCCCAGTCGAGTTCGCGGCTTTCGGACCATTCGCGCTGCTGGCCAAATTCGTTGCCCATGAAGCTCAGCTTCTTGCCTGGCGTGAAGGTCTGCCAGGCCAGCAGCAGGCGCAGGTTCGCGAAACGCTGCCAGTCGTCACCGGGCATCTTGCCGAGCAGCGAACCCTTGCCATGCACGACCTCGTCGTGCGAGAAGGGCAGAACGAAATTCTCGCTGTAGGCGTACATCTGGCCGAAGGTCAGCTCGTCGTGATGCCAGCGGCGGTGAATCGGATCGCGCTGGAAGTAGCGCAGGCTGTCGTTCATCCAGCCCATGTTCCATTTCATCGAGAATCCCAGCCCGCCGACGTAGGTCGGGCGCGACACCTGCGGCCAGGCGGTCGACTCCTCGGCGATGGTCAGCGCGCCGGGAAATTCGCCATGCACCATCGCATTGAGTTCCTTCAGGAAGTCGATGGCTTCTAGGTTTTCCCGCCCGCCGTACTGGTTGGGCAGCCATTCGCCAGCCTTGCGCGAATAGTCGAGGTAGAGCATCGAGGCCACGGCATCGACGCGCAGGCCGTCGAAATGGAATTCACTCAGCCACCAGTGTGCCGACGAGAGCAGGAAACTGCGTACTTCGTGGCGCCCGTAGTTGAAGATGTGCGTACCCCAGTCGGCATGCAGGCCGAGACGCGGGTCTTCGTGTTCGTAGAGTGCGGTGCCGTCGTACTTGGCGAGCGCCCAGGCGTCCTGCGGAAAATGGCCGGGCACCCAGTCGAGGAGGATGCCGAGGCCGGCCTGATGGCAGGCGTCCACGAAAGCGCGCAGTTCGTCCGGCGAGCCGTAGCGCGCAGTGGCCGCGAAGTAGCCGGTGGTCTGGTAGCCCCACGACTCGTCGAGCGGATGCTCGGTGACCGGCAGGAGTTCCAGATGCGTATAGCCTTGGGCCACGGCGTAGGGAATCAGGCGTTCGGCCAGTTCGCGCCACAGGTAGGGCTTGCCGTCAGGGTGGCGCATCCACGAGCCGGCATGGACTTCGTAGATATTGACCGGGGCGCGCTGCCAGTCCCAGCCGGCGCGGCGCGCCAGCCAGTCGGCATCGCCCCAGACATGGCGCGACGGCTCGGTTACATAGGCGGCGGAACCTGGCCGCAGTTCGAAACCACGGCCAAAGGGATCGGACTTGACCAGCTTTTCGCCGTTCTGCCGGTTGATGATCTCGAAACGGTAAAGGCTGCCCGCGACGGCAGCCGGCACGGTTGCCTCCCAGACGCCGGAAGCGCCAAGCGAATGCAGCACATCAATGCCGCCCGCCCAGCCATTGAAGTCGCCGACGACCGAGACACTGCCGGCGTTCGGCGCCCAGACACGAAACACGGTTCCGGCGGGCGTCAGATGGGCGCCAAGGAGGCGGTAGGCCTGATAGTTCCGCCCTTCGTTGAACAGATAAAGCGCGTCAGATGACTGCATTTGCTCCCCCTAGCGCAGTATCATAAGGCTTATAACAGTGGACAGGGAGATCCGCCATGCCGAACAGCACTCAATGCCCGCACCAGGCCTATTGCGAAATGCGCGATCAGACCGACATGCGCTTCATCAGCCACCTGACGCGCAACACCTTCGCGATCATCCTGGCGGGCGGCCGCGGCAGCCGTCTCAAGCAGCTGACCGATTTCCGCTCCAAACCGGCCGTCCCGTTCGGCGGCAAGTTCCGTATCCTCGATTTCACGCTGTCCAACTGCGTCAACTCCGGCATCCGCAAGATCGGCGTCGCCACGCAATACAAGGCGCACAGCCTGATCCGTCACATCCAGCGCGGCTGGAGCTTCCTCGACGGGCGTTTCGACGAGTTCATCCAGCTCCTGCCGGCGCAGCAGCAGATCGACGAGACGCAGTGGTATCAGGGCACCGCCGATGCGGTGTTCCAGAACATGCATTTCCTGCGCCGCTACGGCCCGGAACACGTGTTGATCGTTGCCGGCGACCACATCTACAAGATGGATTACGGCCGCATGCTGGCTTTTCACGCCAAGCACCAGGCCGACATGACCGTCGCCTGCATCGACGTGCCGCTGGCCGAAGCACGCGAATTCGGCGTCATGGGTGTGGACGAGAATGATCGCGTCGTCGATTTCGTCGAGAAACCGAAAGACCCGCCGCCCATTCCCGGCCAGCCCGACCGCGCGCTGGCGTCGATGGGCGTTTACATTTTCAACGCCAAATTCCTCTTCGAGCAGCTCGAACGCGACGCCATCACACAGGGGTCAAGCCGCGACTTCGGCAAGGACATCATTCCCCACATCGTTCCCCGCTACCGCGTCTTTGCCCACCGCTTCGCCGATTCCTGCGTCGGCAGCGACCACCACCGGCCCTACTGGCGCGATGTCGGCACCATCGATGCCTACTGGGAGGCGAACATGGAAATGACTAAGGTGACGCCGGAACTCAATCTCTACGACAAGGACTGGCCGATCTGGACCTACCAGGAACAGTTGCCACCGGCCAAGTTCGTCTTCGATGACGACGGGCGGCGAGGCATGGCGGTCGACTCCCTGATTGCGGGCGGCTGCATCATCTCCGGCGCCGAGGTCAAGCGTTCGCTGCTGTTTTCCACCGTGCATGTGCATAGCTGGGCGACGATCGAGGATTCGGTGATCCTTCCCGGCGTAGAAATCGGCCGCCATGCGGTGCTCAAGCGCTGCGTCGTCGACAAGCGCTGCGTCATCCCGCCCGGCATGGTGATCGGCGAAAACCCCGAGGAAGACCGCAAGCGCTTCGTCGTCAGCCCCAAGGGCATCACTTTGGTCACTGCCGAAATGCTCGGCCAGGGCGCCGGACAGCAATAGTTCATGGCTGATCTCGCCTTCCTCTGGCACATGCATCAGCCGGACTACCGGCACCCGGAAAGCGGGCATTTCGTGCTGCCCTGGGTGCTGCTGCACACCATCAAGGATTATTCCGACATGGCCAGCCACCTGGAGCGGCACCCCGGGGTGCACTGCACCGTCAATTTCGTACCGGTGCTGCTCGACCAGATCGAGGATTACGCCGATCAACTGGTGACCGGCCAATGGCGCGACCCTCTTCTACGCATCGCCGCGCACCGGGAACCCGACGCACTGGACGACGAAGACCGCGCCTGGCTGCTGGACATGGCCTTTCGCTGTCATGCGCCGACCATGCTCGAACCCTTCGCCCCCTACCGCCGGCTACGCGACCTGCTGGCCTTCGTCAAGGTGCAGGATGCCAACGCCCTGAGCTATCTGTCCGGCCACTATTACGCCGACCTCGCCACCTGGTTCCTGCTCGCCTGGACCGGCGAAAGCCTGCGCCGCACCGGCCACGCCGTGCCGGAACTGATGGCCAAGGGCGACGCCTTCACATTCGCCGACCGCCAACGCCTGCTTGAAGAGCTTGCGGGCGTCGTCGAGCAAATCATCCCGCGCTATCGTGCCCTGAGCGAAAGTGGGCAGATCGAACTCAGCTGCACCCCCGAACACCACCCGCTGGCGCCGCTGCTGATCGACTTCAAGGCCGCCCGCGAGGCCTGGCCGGAAAGCCCGCTGCCCTCGGCGCCGGCCTACCCGGGTGGCCTGACGCGCGTCGAAGCGCATCTGGCCGCCGCCCGCGCCAGTCACGAACGGCGTTTCGGCAGCCCGCCGCGCGGCCTGTGGCCAGCCGAAGGTGCTCTGTCGGCACCCTTTCTCAAGCAGATCGGCGAGGCCGGCTTTGCATGGACGGCCAGCAGCCACGGCGTACTCAAGCATTCCGCCGGCAACCTGGCAGCGACCAGCCAGCCCTGGCTCGCCCCGGAAGGCACGCCGGGCGACCTCGCGCTATTCTTCCGCAACGAGCCGCTCTCCGATCTGATCGGCTTCGAATACGCCAAGTGGCACGGGCGCGATGCTGCGCAGCACTTCATGACCGAGCTCAAGGCCATCCATATCCGCGACAGCAGCGCGCTGATCCCGGTCTTTCTCGATGGCGAGAATGCCTGGGAATACTACCCCTACAACGCCTGGTATTTCTTTTCCGACCTCTACGGCACGTTGGAGAACAACACCGCCATCCGCACCGTGACCCTGAGCGAGGCCGCCGCCACGCACCAGGCCCGGCGCCAGCGCCTGCCGCGCCTGACCGCCGGCAGCTGGGTTTACGGCACCTTGTCGACCTGGGTCGGCAACCCCGACAAGAACCGCGCCTGGGATCTGCTGTGCGAAGTCAAGCATTGCGCCGACCGCGCCCTGCATGGCGGGCGCCTGACCCCGGAAGAAAGCGCCGAAGTGCTACGCCGCCTGGCTGTCTGCGAAGCCTCCGACTGGTTCTGGTGGCTGGGCGACTACAACTCACCGCAATCGGTCGCCTGCTTCGACAGCCTGTTCCGCGAAAACCTCAAATCCCTCTATCGCCTGCTCCGCCTGCCCGTTCCCGTCAGCCTCGATCATCCGATCAGCCAGGGTGGCGGCACCCCGGAAAGCGGCGGCACCATGCGCCGCGCCAACTGAAAAACACCCAAATGACTCACGCTGTCACCCTCTTGCTTGGCGTCCACGCCCACCAACCTGTCGGCAATTTTCCGGAAGTGATCGAGGACGCGCACCTGCGCTGCTACAAGCCTTTCCTGGAAACCCTGTACGCCTACCCGGATTTCCGTTTCGCCGCGCATTTCTCCGGCTGGCTGCTGGACTGGCTGCGCGAACGCCACCCGGCGGACATGGATTTGCTGGCGCAGATGGTCAAACGCGGGCAGGTCGAACTATTCAGCTCCGGCGACACCGAGCCAGTGCTCGCCGCCATTCCGCAGCGTGACCGGGTCGGCCAGTTGCGCACGTTGAACGACAAACTGACCGCGTGGACCGGCGTAACGCCGCATGGCGCCTGGCTCACCGAGCGCGTCTGGGAGTCGTCGGTGGTGCCCTCGCTGGCCGGCACCGGCATCCATTACGTGACGGTCGACGACTACCATTTCTTCTGCACCGGCAAGACCGCCGACGAACTCGACGGCTTTTTCAGCACCGAGGAAGACGGCCAGCGGCTCGATCTCTTCCCGATCTCGGAAGCCCTGCGCTACCGCCTCCCCTTCTCGCCGGCGCACGAGGTGGTCGGCTATCTGGAAAATCTCGCCGACCAAGGCCACGCCGCCGCCATCTATTTCGACGACATCGAGAAATTCGGCATCTGGCCGGAAACCTACGACTGGGTTTACAACCGGGGCTGGCTCAGGGCTTTGATCGAGGGCGTACTGGCCAGCCCGAAAATTCGCACCGCCACCTACGCCGACTTTCACGCCCGGCACAACACGCGCGGCGTCGTTTACCTGCCGACCACCTCGTACAGCGAGATGAACGAATGGACGCTACCGATGCCGGCGGCGGGTATTTACAGCAACCTGCTGTCAGGTGAAAAAGCCGCCGGGCGCGGCGACCTGCACCGGCCCTTCCTGCGCGGCGGCATCTGGCGCAATTTCCTGACCCGCTACCCGGAGGCCAACTGGATGCACAAGCGCATGCAGGCGCTCTCCGCCCGCCTCACCGCGCTGCCCGAAGCGCCGCCCGAACTGACCGCCGACCTCTACCGCGCCCAAGCCAACGACGCCTACTGGCACGGCCTGTTCGGCGGCCTTTACCTGCCGCACCTGCGGCGTGCCGTATGGAACAACATCGTCGCGCTGGAAGCGAAACTCGACGTTCTACAGCCGCGTCCGGCACTGGTTGCGGTCGACCTCGATTTTGATGGCAAAACCGAAATTCTCGCCCACACCGCGCAATTGCAGATTGCCGTGCGCGACGACGGCCTGGCCGCCGTTCACGAACTCGTCAGCTACCCGCTAGCCCACAACTTCGGCGACACCCTGCGTCGCTACCACGAGCACTATCACGACAAGATCGCCAGCGGGCCGAGGGAGCACCACGGCGACGGCATCGCCTCGGCGCATGACATCGTCCGCTTCAAGCATCCGGTCAGCGCCGAGGACATCGTTCCCGACATCCTGCCGCGCGCCCTCTGGCTCGACGAACTCGATGGCGTCGCGCTCAGCGATTACCTGATGGAGGCGCCGGACAAGCTCGAATTCACCCGTCCCGGCCTCGTCAAAACCTATGCCCTGGCAGGGTCGACCGCAACCGTCGCCTGGCATTGCCGCGGGCTGGCAGGCCAGCGTCTGACGACCCGCCTGAACCTCGCCATGCCCAGTTGCGACGGCTTCCTCGGCCGCTATGTGCTGGCCGACGGCAGCATACCCGGCGGTTTCGGCCAGCAACTGGAAGTCACCGACGCCACCCGGCTGACGCTGGAAGACGGCGTCCTCGGCGGCAGCCTCGAACTGCAAACTACATTTTCGGCCCAAATTAGCGGTCGACCGCAACAGACGGTCTCCCAATCCGAAGCCGGCTTTGAGAAAATCATGCAGGCAGCGGAAATCGCCTTCTCGTGGCAAATCCCCGCCGCCGAATGCACCCTGCAACTCCAACTGACCATCGTCCCCAAGGCACCATGACCGGCACCGTCTACAAACTCGAAGTCAATCCCCGGATTCCGGCGCGCCTTGAGCGCCTGGAAGAGCTGGCCAACAACCTCTGGTACAGCTGGGATCGCCCGACGCGCTCGTTGTTCGCGCAGCTTTCCGACCCCTTGTGGAAAGCGACCAACCACAATCCCAAGGCCTTTCTCAAGCGAGCCGACCAGAAGCGTCTGGAAGCCACCGCCGAAAACCCGGTCTTCCTCGGCACGCTGAACCGCGTCGTCTCCGCCTACGACACCTACCATGAGCTGCCCACCATGGCGCACGTGCATGGCCGGCCGTTCAAGGACGACGACCTGATCGCCTATTTCTGCGCCGAGTTCGGCTTCCACGAGAGCCTGCCGATCTACTCCGGCGGCCTCGGCATCCTCGCCGGCGACCACTGCAAGGCGGCCAGCGACATGGGCCTGCCCTTCATCGGCGTCGGCCTGCTATACCGCCAGGGCTACTTCCACCAGACGCTGGACGCCAACGGCAAACAGCAGGCCACCTACTCCGATTCCGATTTCGACGACCTGCCGGTCAAGCCGCTCTGCGATGCCGCCGGCAAGGAAGTGCAGATCGACGTCGAATTCCCCGGTCGCACCATCCACGCCAAGGTCTGGGAAGTCCAGGCCGGGCACGTCCGCCTGATCCTGCTCGACACCTGGCTGGCGCAGAATTCGGAACACGACCGCGAAATCACCCACCGCCTCTACGGCGGCGACAAGACGACGCGCATCGAGCAGGAAATCCTGCTCGGCGTCGGCGGCGTCCGCGCGCTGTCCGCGCTTGGACTCAAACCGACGGTCTGGCACGTCAATGAAGGCCACGCCGCCTTCCTGATCCTCGAACGCATCCGCAGCCTGGTCAAGGGCGGCCTGCCCTACGCGGCGGCCATCGAGGCAGTCGCATCCAACGTCGTATTCACCACCCACACCCCGGTGCCGGCCGGCCACGATCATTTCTCCGAAGAAATGATCCGCCACTACTTCTCGAGCTGGTGCCAGGGTCTTGGCGTGCCTTGCGAGCAACTGCTGGCGCTCGGCGCCGAGCCGGGCAAGGCCGATTTCAACATGACGGCGCTGGCCCTGCGCGGCTCGCGCCACCACAACGGCGTCTCGCGCATCCACGGCGACGTTTCGGCCGACATCTGCCGCTACCTGTGGCCGCAAATCGACCCCGGCGAGAACCCGATGGACTACGTGACCAACGGCGTCCATCTGCCGACCTTCCTCGCCACCGAATGGTTCGAGACTTTCGAGCGCTACCTCGGCACCGGCTGGCGCGAGCGGCAGACCGAACCGGCGGCCTGGGACGGCATTGCGCGCATCCCCGACCCGACTTTCTGGAGCATCCGCCAGCAGCTCAAGTCGCAACTGCTGCAACTGGTACGCGATCGGGTGCGCGAGCAGCACCAGCGTAACCAGGGCTCGCCGGCCCACCTCGACCGCCTGCTCAAGTTCGTCGATCCCGAAAACCCCAACGTCCTGACCATCGGTTTTGCTCGCCGCTTCGCCACCTACAAACGCGCCGCGCTGATCTTCCAGGACCCGGCATGGCTCAGCGAAATCATCTCGCAGGCCGGCCGCCCGGTGCTCTTCCTGTTCGCCGGCAAGGCGCACCCGGCCGACCAGCCGGGCCAGGAGATCATCCGCAAGATCGCCGAAATGGCCAAGTTGCCGGAATTCGAAGGCCGCATCCTGCTCGTCGAAGGCTACGACCTGCACCTCTCGCGCTCGCTGGTCGCGGGTGTCGATGTCTGGCTCAACAACCCGATCTACCCGCTCGAAGCCTCCGGCACCTCGGGCATGAAGGCGGCGATGAACGGCGCTCTCAACCTCTCGGTACTCGATGGCTGGTGGGGCGAAGGTTACGACGACGAGGGCGACGTGCTGAATGGCTGGGCCATAAAGCCGGCGCCCGGCCATCTCAATGAATCGCAGCGCGATGCCGAGGAGGCGCGCACACTGTACGAACTGCTCCAGGATCACGTGATCCCGACCTACTACCGTACCGGGCCGATGGGCTATTCTCCGGAATGGGTGGCCATGTCCAAGCAGTCGATCGCCACCATCGCACCACGTTTCAACGTCATCCGCATGGTCGCCGAGTACGTGAAGAAATTCTATGCGCCGGCCGCCAGTCACGGTCGACGCTACGTCAGCAACGATTACGCCGTCGCCCGCACCATTGCCGAGTGGAAGGCGCGCGTCCGCGCCGCCTGGCCCGGCGTGCGCCTGCACCGCCTCGACACGCCAGAGCGCCGGCTGACGTTCGGCACCTCGCTGCAAATCCAGGTTGCCGTTCAATTGAACGGCCTGAGCCCGGAAGATGTGACGGTGGAAGCGCTGATCGGCCGCCCCAGTCCCAACGGCAACTTTACCCGACGCGCCCGCCACTACCCCCTGGCCACAGCGGGCGTCACCGGCAACGGCGAGATGCTCTACACCATCGACCTGACGCCGGAACTGTGCGGCAAGCTGGAATACCGCATCCGCATCTTCCCGTCGCACCCGGCACTGATCCACAAATTCGAGCCGGGGCTGATGATCTGGTTATGACGCCTGCCGACACCGCCGCCTGGCGCGCCCTCGCCGCCCACGCCGAGGCCTTGCGCCCGCAACATCTGCGCGAACTGTTCGCTGCCGACCCAGAACGCTTTGCCAAATTCTCGCTGCGCCACGATGGCCTGTTGCTCGATTTCTCCAAGCAGCGCGTCTGCGGCGAAACGCTGGCTCTGCTGCGCGAGCTCGCGGCAGCCGCCGACATCGACGCCTGGAAGCAGAAGATGGTGGCCGGAGAAGCGATCAACCACACCGAAGGCCGCGCCGTGCGCCACATGGCCTTGCGCACCGGCGACCAGGCGCCGCCCGAGGTGCAGGCCGTGCTGGCGCGCATGCAGAACTTCTGCGAGCGCATCCACAGCGGCGAGTGGCGCGGCTATAGCGGCGAGCGCATCACCGATGTCGTCAATAT
>JAEUOH010000093.1 GCA_016790845.1 Dechloromonas sp. | reverse complement strand
ATGCGGGAAAGCGGGCGCGGCTGGCGCAGATCCGGCGTGCGCAGGGCATGCGGGCGCAGGTGATTCAAATATTGCGTGGTCGCCACCCGCTCGAAGAATTCGACGGCACGGGCCCGCCAGCCGGTGGTGTCGAAGGCCAGCTCTTCAAGCACCAGCGCCGTGCCCTTGCGCCGCCGCAGGCGCAGGGTATTGGCGACCAGCGCGCGCGGGCCGAAGGCGGCAGTGCCCGCGACCGGGTAAAGGGCGCGCACGCCGAGCAGGTCGCCGATGTAAGGCACCACCCAGTCTTCGCAGGTTTCGATGAAGGCGTTGTCGTAAAGCCGCTGGATGTCGGCGTCGAGCAGCGCGCCCTGGCGGGCGATGACGCCGAGCAGGACGCGCAGCGGGCCATTTTCGCCATCGCGCTCGCGATAGAAGGCAGGCAGCAGGGCGAGCAGGGTATCGGCGTCGAGTTTCATGATGTGCGCTCCGTGAGCGTGACGGCGCCCGGATCGAGCAACAGCAGGTCGGCCGGCAGCAGGCTGTTGCTTTGCCAGCGGGCGGTGTTGGCCGGCAGACGGCCATCGGGGCCGCTGACGGTCTGGCTGACGAGGCCGTCCTTGACCAGCGTCAGCTTGTCGAGATCGGCACCGACGACGCCCGGAACGTTCTGGAGCACGGCCAGCACTTCGCTGCCGGTAACCGGTTGGCCGAAGGCGCGGGCGGCAAAGCCGAATGCGGATTTCAGGGCGTCGCTTGCTGCGGCCAGTACCTTGGCCGATTCGCGATCCGCAGCGATCCAGAGGCCGGCCACCAGGCCGAAGCCGAGGTCGCGACCGGGACTGACGCGCAGCGGCTGATGCGGCGGGCGGGCGGCGTCGATGGCAGCGAGCAGGTTGCGGTAGAGCATCGAGTTCGGGTCGAGCGGCGTGCCGTCAATGCCGGCCACCGTGAGATGCACCAGGCGCTGTTCGCCATCCCACAGCCAGACGGCCTGGGCCTTGCCGATGCCGGTGAAGGCGGCGGCGAAGTCCTCGAAATCGCGCAGCGAGACGATGCGCTCCAGTGTGCGCACCGTTAAGGGCGCGTTGCGGCGCGCTTCGT
>JAEUOH010000081.1 GCA_016790845.1 Dechloromonas sp. | reverse complement strand
GCCGCGCAATTGAGGCGGACCATCGCGTTGCGCGCGCGCGGCGAGTTGTAGTGGATGGCGTTGGCGATCAGTTCCTTGCCGGTGCCGGTTTCGCCGCGAATCAATACGGTGGTGTTCCATTTGGCGACCAGGCGGGCCTGGTCGAAGACGCGGCGCATGACCGCCGAGCGGCCGACCATGCTGTCGAAGCCGAACTGGTGGCGGACGGTGCGGCGCAGCAGGTCGCGCTCTTCGAGCAGGGTCGATTTTTCCTGCGCCACTTCGAGAGACAGGCGCAGGCTCTGGCCGATCAGGTTGGCGACCATTTCGACGAACTGGGCGCGCTCCTCGATCAGGCCGTCCTCCGGCGCTTCCGGCTGGACGGCGAGGACGCCCTGCAGGTTGCCGCCGACCTTGATCGGCACGGCGATGAAGGGCAGATCGGGGCGGTAAAGCCCTTGGCGGTTGAGAAAGCGGGGTTCGTCGGCGGCGCGCGCCAGCATGATTGTGCGCGGGCGTTCGAGGACAAGGCCGATGATGCCTTCGCCCGGGCCGTACTGGCCGTCGTCGGCGCTCGGACCGTCGGGATTGTAGATGGTGTGGATGTTGAGCTTGCCGGATTCCGGATCGACGACGCTGATCAGGCCGCGCGTCAGCCCGGCTTCGTCGTGCAGCACGCGCAGTACGTCGCGCAGGCTTTCGTTGAAGGCGAGCGAACGGCTGAGAACGCGGCTGACGGCGTAAAGCGCCGCGAGCAGCAGGATGTTCAGCTCGTGCGTGCGGCAGAAACCGCCTGGGGGCGGGCAGTCTTCTGCGGGGTGGATGACGTGTTCGTGCATGCTGTTCTCTGGGTTTTGTTCTTAGATCGGGTCGCCGTCGAGCCGGAATTCGACGACGGCACGGCAGCCGCCGCTCGGGCTTTCCTCGAGGTCGATGATGCCGCCGTGGTCGGCCACCACCTGCTGGGCGCGCGACAGGCCGGTACCGATGTGACGGCCGCTGCCGTTCTTGGCCGTGAAGAAGGGCTCGAAGGCCTTGTGCCGCCATTCGGGCGGAATGCCGGGACCGGAATCGCTGACCGCAATGATCACGCAGTCGCGGTCGACGACGCTGGATAGGCTGATTTCACGGCGCTTCCAGCCCTTGATGTTCATCGCCTCGATGGCGTTGTCGACCAGCGCCTTGAACAGCATGCGCAGCTGCAGCGGGCGGCCGATGATGGGCGGCAGCGTGGCGGCCGGCTGCCAATCGACGACGACGCCGGCAGCGAGCAGGCGAGGGGTGCAGATTTCCAGAACGTCGCGCACGATTTCGTTGAGATTGACGCGCACGACGATCTCTTGCGGGCTTTGCGGGATTACCTGGCGCAGCATCTCGAGATGCTGGCGGCTGGCCACCAATGCCTGTTGCAGCACGCCGGCGCTGGCCGGGTCGCGCCGCTGCAGCACCGAGGCGGCCGAGGCCATCACGTTCATCGGTTCTTCAAGGCGGAAGATGGCGGCCGACAGGCCCTCGCGGATGGCGGCGGTGCGCTCTTCGTCGGCCAGCACCGCCTGCAGCGCGGCGGCGCGCGCGCGCTCCTGTTCCTCGCGCAGCGAGCTGATGTCGGAAATCACCAGCAGCAGGCCGGGCTGGCCGGCCGAGCAGAAATAGCTGTCGGCGCAGTCGCC
>JAEUOH010000074.1 GCA_016790845.1 Dechloromonas sp. | reverse complement strand
TGGCGCATTCCCGGATCGGAATCGCGCATCGGCTTCATCTCGCCGCACAGCCATAATTTCTGCGATAGCTGCAATCGCGTGCGCATCACCGCCAAGGGCGAGCTTTACCCCTGTCTGGGCCAGAACGATGCGATGCACCTACTGCCCATCCTGCGCGAGCATCCGGGCGAGGATGCGCCGTTGCGTCAGGCGATCATGGACAGCATGGGGATCAAGCCCTACGGGCACGACTTTACCAAGCAGATGGATGCCCCGCAGGTGGTACGTTTCATGTCGATGACCGGCGGCTGATTTTTGACCTTTTTTTGCGGTCGACCGCAACAGGCAACAAAAAGGCGACCCGAGGGTCGCCTTTCTTCATGAACGATGCCTGGAATTACAGGCCGCGCACCGCGCGCTTGCGCTCGATTTCGGTCAGGTAACGCTTGCGCAGGCGGATCGACTTCGGCGTCAGTTCGACCAGCTCGTCCTCGTCGATGAATTCGACGGCGGCTTCCAGGGCGAATTCATGAACCTGACGCGCGGCAACGGCCTGATGAGCCACGTCTTCGACGACTATGCGCCGGTCAAGGAAGGCACGCTCGCCGAGCGCCGCAACGGCGTGCTGATCTCGCAGGACAACGGCGAAGCCGTGGCCTATGCGCTTTGGAAGCTGCAGGATCGCGGCCGCATGTTCGTCAGCCCGGGCGAGAAGCTGTACGAAGGCATGATCATCGGCATCCACAGCCGCGAGAACGATCTTGTCGTCAACCCGATCAAGGGCAAACAGCTGACCAACGTCCGTGCTTCCGGCACCGACGAAGCGGTGCGCCTGGTGCCGCCCGTTCAGTTGAGCCTGGAAGCCGCCGTCGAATTCATCGACGAGGACGAGCTGGTCGAACTGACGCCGAAGTCGATCCGTCTGCGCAAGCGCTACCTGACCGAAATCGAGCGCAAGCGCGCGGTGCGCGGCCTGTAATTTCAGGTATTGCTTAAAGAAAAGGCGACCCTTGAGGTCGCCTTTTTGTTACTTGCCGGTTGCTACATCGTAAGTGACTGATTCACCTTGGGCTCCGTCGATCATGGATCTGGCTTGTCGGAGCACGAAACAATTCATCGCTTTTTTCGTCCCACAATCGACTTCACATATTCAGTAATTCGCCGGTCAGTTTCCATCATGACCGCGCGGTTGGCCATCAACTGGTCAATGCCGTATGTCAGTTCGAATGTATCATCCAGTCGCCGCGAGACAACGCGGTGTGTCGGATTTTTGGATGAAGTCCAATGCATGACAGAAACATTCTGCCCATCGTAGCCAGAGAACCTTGTTATCTCAGCGACGACTCGCTCATTCTTTGAGACACGGTAGGTTTCGAAGTCTCCATCCGATTCGAACAATTCGCTGTGCCCATTCGCCCTTGACTCAACGCCAGAAATCGGCATTGCTTCTTTGATGGATAGGAAGTCGGGGCTGTTGAATGTTCCGTCACAAACAAAGCGAAAAGCTTTGGCATCGGGTTTCCATGTTCCACGAATTTCAAACTTGGTACGAAAGACTTCCAATTCGCAGTTCTCGGGGGTCTTGATGAATAGCTCACTGTTTCCAGATCCAATGATAGTGGCATCAGTATGAACGTACTGCTTTGGCTTAAGCATGCCGAACATTTGAATAATGCCTGCGAATACCCCGATCCACATCAGGGGAGCCGACCCAATCATGGCTGCCTTGCCAAAAGCACGCTGTTCTAGGCTGGCACGGTAACCTTTTTCCGACAGGATGAACGATAAAGGGAAGGTGAAAATTATTCCTAATACCAAGAGCGGTGGGGTGTTGGGGCTATCGAACAAGAATGGAAGCAGAACTACCGTGGGTGCGAGTACGGCAAACAGGCTGGCGAACGAAACCCACCTCGCCACGCGAGCAAGTACTATTCCCATATTGCTTCTGTCCTGTTTTTCTCTGTTGTCGTAGGAACTCATGGGGCAAAAGGAGCTGAAGGGGCCTACAAATTGGTTGTCGTCAGTTTAATATGACAAGTCAAAGTGCAGCTATTGGCCGCACCGTCTAGCCGAACTCCATGAGCTGCTTACGCCATGGAAATGCCGGCTCGCCAACTCAAATTCCGGTAATTCGGGGGCAGACAAGGTGTCAAATTTTGCCTGTTGCGGTCGACTACCAAAAAAGGGCAAAAATCAGCCGCCGGTCATCGACATGAAACGTACCACCTGCGGGGCATCCATCTGCTTGGTGAAGTCGTGCCCGTAGGGCTTGATCCCCATGCTGTCCATGATCGCCTGACGCAATGGCGCATCCGCGCCCGGATGCTCGCGCAGGATCGGCAGCAGGTGCATCGCATCGTTCTGGCCCAGACAGGGGTAAAGCTCGCCCTTGGCGGTGATGCGCACGCGATTGCAGCTATCGCAGAAATTATGGCTGTGCGGCGAGATGAAGCCGATGCGCGATTCCGATCCGGGAATGCGCCAGTAGCGCGCCGGGCCGCCGGAGGATTCGGTCGAGGGAATCAGTTCGAAGCGCTGGCGTAGAGTATCCAGCGTCTCTTCGGATGAAATATAGGTGCCGCTGCGCCCGTGGATTTCGCCGAGCGGCATTTCCTCGATGAAGGAAATATCGAGTTCGCTGTCGAGCGCAAACTGCACCAGATCGCCGAATTCATCGTCGTTGATGCCGCGCATCATCACCGTATTGAGCTTGGTGCGGCCAAAGCCCGCAGCCTGTGCGGCCTTGATGCCGTTGAGCACCTTGCCGAGATCGCCGATACGGGTGATGGCCTTGAAACGGTCGGCCTTGAGGGTGTCGAGACTGATGTTGATGCGCTTGACGCCGGCTGACTTGAGCGCCGGCGCAAAGCGGTCGAGTTGCGAACCGTTGGTGGTGATGACCAGATTGTCGAGGCCGGGCAGGGCGCCAAGGCGTTCGATCAGCCACATTGCCTCCTTGCGCACCAGCGGCTCGCCGCCAGTAATGCGCAATTTGTTGACACCGAGGCCGACGAAAACCGAGGCGACCTGCAGGCATTCTTCCAGGCTCATCACTTCATGGCGCGGCAGGAAAGTCATCTCCTCGGCCATGCAGTAAGTGCAGCGGAAATCGCAGCGATCGGTGATCGACAGGCGCACGTAGGTGATGCGGCGATTGTATTTGTCGACCAAAACGCCTTCGGGATGGGAACGCAACGTCGTATCAACGGTCGGACTGAAGTTGTTCAGTCCGGTTGGCGTCGCTTCCGGCCTCAGGGTTTCGTTTTGCATGGCTTGTCAGGCTTGGGTGTTCGGCCTCAGAATGAAACCGGCTGTTGAGTCAAACCGCCGATTATGGGTTTTCGCACACTTTCAGACAAGTAGAGGAATCAAAAATGCAGAAGTTCATTCTTGTTGGTGCTATCGGGATCAGTAGCCTGCTCGCCGGTTGTGCGGGCGGCATGGGGGCGAAGGGAACGGACAAGGCGGAAGCAGTGATGGCACCAACGCAGGGCAACAAGGCCAGCGGCACGGTCACCTTCGTCCAGTCCGGCGACAAACTGAAGGTGTTCGCCGAAATCAGCGGCCTGACGCCGGGCCTGCACGGTTTCCACATTCACGAGAAGGGCGACTGCAGCGCGCCCGACGGCACCAGTGCCGGCGGCCATTTCAATCCTTCCGGCAAGCCGCACGGCGATCCCGCGCATGCCGACCATCATGCCGGCGATCTGACGCAACTGGTGGCCGATGCCAACGGCGTCGCCCGGCAGGTGTCCTACGTCGAAGGGCCGACGCTCGCCGACGGGCCAGGCAACATCATCGGGCGCAGCGTCATCATTCATGCCGCCCCCGATGACTACAAGACGCAGCCGACTGGCAATTCCGGCGCCCGTCAGGCCTGCGGGGTCATTGTCCAAAAATAGGCGGTTTTTCGCGGTCGACCGCAACCTGCCACGAGTGATGACGGATCGGGTATTCCCGATCCGTTTTCAATTGGCCGGGCGCCGCGATTGCTGCCAGGCCATGACGGCCTGGCTCGAATAGGCCAGGATCGCCTGATATTGCTCGGCGGGCAGGTTCTGGCGCAGCGCGGCGAACAACTGCTGGGTGTTTTCCTGCGCCATGGGGCTTGCCGAAGCGTCCGACAGCAGGCGGATCTGGATGCTCGCCAGCGCGTCGGCCAGAAGGCGCCAGCCGAGCCGCGGCAGTTGCTGGGCGAGCGCCAGCATCATGCTGCCCAGTGCGTTCAGAATGCGCTGCGCGTCCTCGCTCTCTTCGCAGGCCGTCATCGCGTGCCACAGCGCCAGATGGATGTTGCGCCGCAGTTCTATCCTGAAATCCACGGCATCGCCTTCGCTTTGCTGGAGGCGCTCGAAATAGCGCTGAAAACGTGCATCGGCGGTACTGTCCAGACTGCCGCGCAAGGCGCCGAGCAGCATGCTGAGAGCAGGAATCGAGGTCAGCCCGAAGGCCTGGCTGTAGGCCAGACCCCATTGATCGAGACCGCTGATCAGCAGCGCCATGCGCAGTGCCTGGGCATCGGCGCCGTCGGCAGCCTGGCACCAGTTGCGGCAGCGGATGTCGATGTCGGCCAGCGTGGGGCCCAGCTTGTCGTTCTCGGATTCGAGGGTCAGGCGGAAGAGAGCGGTGAAGGCATCCTGCGTCATGCGTGCGGCAAGGCGCTGGATGTCTGGCGTAACCAGCGTTGCGAGCTGGTCGGCAGGGATGTCGGTGGTGGTCATTGATTCGTGCTCGCGGCCGGATGACGCTTGAACGCCATGCGCCAGGCGAAATTCTGAAAAAAGGGTGACAAAATACCCTGATTCCGGAAATTCACGAAGCGAGGCGTCGCCATGACCGTCAAAACCATCCTCCGCATGGGTGATCCCCGCCTGCTGCAACAGGCGCAGCCGGTCACCGACTTCGCCGGCGCCGAATTGCGGACGCTGATCGATGACATGCGGGACACCATGCAGGCAGCCGGTGGCGTCGGCCTTGCCGCGCCGCAGATCGGCGTCGGGCTGCAGGTGGTCATCTTCGGGTTTCAGCAAAGTGTGCGCTACCCGGATGCCGAAAGCGTTCCGGAAACGGTATTGATCAACCCCGTGATCACGCCGCTCGACGATGAGACCGAAGATGGCTGGGAGGGCTGCCTGTCGGTGCCGGGGTTGCGCGGGCTGGTGCCGCGCAGCCGGGCCATCCGCTATCAGGGGCGCGACGAAAACGGTCAGGCGATCGACCGCAGCGTCAGCGGTTTCCATGCCCGCGTGGTGCAGCATGAATGCGACCATCTGCAAGGCAGGCTCTACCCGATGCGGATACGCGACTTCACGAAATTCGGCTTTACCGAGGTCCTGTTTCCCGGGCTGGAGTAAGGTTGATCATCTTGTTTTGGCAGGCACGTGGTGCACTGCAACATTTTTGTTGACATGGCGAATTGGATATGTAGAATGAAGTTATGTTGCAGCGCAGCATAACGCGAGCAGCAAGCAGCAGACCATTCATTCAAGCATGACCTTCAAGGAGAACTTCACCATGACCACCAAGCCCCAAGAGTTTGCCAAAGCCGGCATCGATTCCGTTTCCTTCTTTGCCAACACCGC
>JAEUOH010000055.1 GCA_016790845.1 Dechloromonas sp. | reverse complement strand
TGGGCTGCAAAGCTATGAGAAAATGTTGCTTTTCAAGGTTTTGGACAATTATATGACAGGCACCGCAAACAACCTCGTCTGGCTGGACATGGAAATGACCGGCCTCAACCCCGATGGCGACCGGATTATCGAAATGGCGATGGTGGTGACCAATTCGCAACTGGAACTGGTGGCCGAGTCGCCATCCTGGGTCGTCCATCAGAGCGACGCGACGCTGGCCGGCATGGACGAGTGGAACCAGAAAACGCACGGCCGCTCGGGGCTGATCGACAAGGTCAAGGCATCCACTGACGACGAGGCCGCTGTCGAAGCTGCGGCACTGGAGTTTCTCAAGAAGTACTCGCTGGCCGGCCACTCGCCGATGTGCGGCAATTCCATCGGCCAGGATCGCCGTTTCATGGCGCGCTACATGCCGACGCTGGAAGCCTTCTTCCATTACCGCAACCTCGACGTCAGCACGCTGAAGGAGTTGTGCAAGCGCTGGCAGCCGGAGGTTTACAAGGGCTTCAAGAAGAAGGGGCGGCACACGGCGCTGGCCGACATCTACGAGTCGATCGACGAACTCAAGTATTACCGCGAGCACTTTCTCAAGGGCTGAACCGCCGGTTGCGGTCAACGCTTGTAAAGGCGGAATTTCTCCTTGCGGTCGCCCGGCCGGTTGCCCTCCCAGACGCGAGTCCATTTGCCGTCCGGGGCGGCCAGCTCGGGTTTGCTGTCACCGGTAACCAGCAGCCAGGCGCATTTTTTCCCGGCTGTGCTGTCGGCGGCGACCGGCTCGATTTCCACAAAATAGGCAAGCGACGCGCGCTGCGTGTCATTGAGCCCGCGTTCGGCCAGGCAGCCGTGGTTGTCCGGAAGCGCCCGGGCAATGGCCTGCGCCAGCGGGCGATAGCTCTTGCCATAATCGAACCACGGCAGGATCAATGTCGTCGCCAGCAGCCACAGCGTGGTGAAGCCCAGGGTCCAGTGCGTCAGGCTGCGGTAGGGCGAGCGGGGCGCGGTGGCGATCAGCCAGATCCACCAAGCGGTGGCCAGCAGACCGACCAGCATGGCCAGCAGGTCGAAGTGGCCGACGAAGCCGGGGCGCAGCACCACGGCGCGTTGGGCCAGACGCTCCGGCCAGCCTAGTGCCATCGCCGACCAGGCAACCCAGGTGACGATCAGGAAGACGCTGAAGGTCATCATCGCGAACCAGTCGAACGCGCTGGCGGCGCCGCGCCGGAGGGTCAGCGCTCCCGGCGTGGCAAGCAGCGCGAGCGGCGGCAGCATCAGCAGCGCCGGAATTTCGCGCGGACGGAAGGCGAGCGCCAGCATCAGGAAGGTGAGTAGCAGGAAAGCCAGCGGCAGGAGTTGCGGCATCTCCTTCAGCGCCTGGCGCCGCGTCCACAGGGTCCAGGCGGCCAGCGGCAGGGCCGGGAAAGCGAACCAGGGCAGCATGGAGAGGAAGCGCCCGGCGCCGGTAAATGAGAAGGGGGTTTTGAGCGGTGCCAGTTCGGTATTCAACCAGCCATGGAAACGTGCAGGTTCGAAGGCCAGCAGCAACAACGGCCAGGGCAGGGAAGTGACTGCCGCGACGGCCAGAGCGATCGCCAGTCCGCGCGAAGCTTTTGCACGGTCGGCAGCCAGCCACCACGCCACTGGCGCGATGAAAAGCAAGGGCAGGGTCGGCGCGATGCCGGTGCCGAGCAGGCAGGCAGAAAGCGCGAGGCCGTAGAATGTGCCGGCCAGCGCAGGCTTGCGACCAAGCGCCGCCAGCGCGCCGAGACCGCCGCCGTAGGCGGCCAGCGCGATCAGCATCGGTTGCGCATCGTGGGCGTGGAACAGCAGGCCGGCGCAGCCAGCGAGCAGCAAGGGGCTGGCGGCGGCGCTTTCCTGTCCGTACAACTCGCGTCCGGCGTAATAAAGGCCCATCAACGCCAGCCCGACCCAGACGCCGCTGGCCAGACGCATCGCTTCGTGCAGCGGTAGCAGCCAGCCGAAGACCTTGCCGGTGAGCGCAGCAGTCCAGTAATAGAGCGGTGGTTCGTGGAACGGCCGCCCGGCGAGGTCAGGCGACAGCCAGTCGCCATAGTGCAGCACATGCCAGGCAGCGCCGATGTGGATCGCGTCCTCGCCTTTCCACGGGTCGCGCCCGAAGAGACCGGCCAGCACGTAGAAGGCCAGCATGCCGGCCAGCGCCCAGCCGGCCGGGGGCAGGCGGATGCCGCGACGGAGCAGGGTGCTGAACTCAGGCATGTAAAGAGGATAGCCTAAAAATGAAAAAGGCAGCCCACCGGCTGCCCTTTCTGCATTGCGTCAAACGGCTCAGGCAGCAGCCTTGCCGCGCATGGCGCCGAATTTCTGGTTGAACTTCTCGACGCGACCGGCGGTATCGACGATCTTCTGCTTGCCGGTGTAGAACGGGTGGCACAGGGAGCAGACTTCGACATGAAGCGCTTTCTTCATGGTCGACTTGGTCGTGAAGGTGCTGCCACAGGAGCAGGTCACCTGAATCTCGTTGTAATCCGGATGG
>JAEUOH010000037.1 GCA_016790845.1 Dechloromonas sp. | reverse complement strand
GGCAGTTGGCAGGAATTCACCGAACACTTCGCCTTCCTGCAAGCCTGCGGCATCGCCCAGGGTATCAAGGATCTGTATTGGGATGTCCGCCCGAAACCAGAATTCGGTACCGTTGAATTACGCATCTGCGATACGCCGTTGACCATCGAACAAGCGACCTCGCTGGCTGCCCTGGCCCAATCCCTTGCCCGTTGGCTGTTGCGCACCCGTCCGCCGCTGCATACAGCCAAACAGGCCCACGTTGCCCGCTACAACAAATTCCAGGCCTGTCGCTATGGCCTCGAGGCAATGATTTCCGATCCGGTCAACTTATGCCAGACACCACTGAAGCAAACCCTTGCCGACTTGCTCGAAGCCGTTTCAGAAGACGCCCGGGAATTGGGCTGCGCCCACTGGCTGAGCCCGCTCAAGCAGGCGGTCGCCGAAAATACGGGTGATGCAGCCTGGATACGGGCACGAGAAAAGCAGCATGGCAACTTGAACGATGTGGTGTGCGAAGCCAGCGAACGGCTGATGGGCAAAAACAACTAATTTCAGGAGAAAACAAAATGATCCGCCGGTTGCCTGCAGCCTTGCTGTCACTGTTCATCGCCACGGGCACATGGGCGGCGGACTCGACCTGCCAATTTGAGCACGTGCCGATCGGCCCGCAGAAAATGGGGGCCTGGATCGACAAAAGCAACTGGTTGGCCATTGAAAACCAGCGCGTAACTTTGCAAGCTGGTGAAGTATTCATGCCCACCTGGCGCCTGCCACCTTCTGGCCAACGTCAACTTGAGCCTGCGAAGCTGAGCTCAGTCGATGATTTCCAGGCTGTCGACCCCCTTGATGACAGTCGTCGCAACCTCGGATTTCTACTCGATAGTCGTCTCTACGCAGACGGTCTCGTTGTTCTGCGCGATGGTCGAGTCGTGGCAGAGCGCTATCGCAATGGTCTGACCCCGGACAAACCCAGGCTCCTGGGCGATGCAACCCGTCCTTTTCTCAACCTGCTTGGCGCAATGAGCATCAGCCAGGGCAAGTTATCCGCCGACAAGTCCGTCACTCGTTACCTCCCCGGCATGTCCGCTTCAACCGGACTGCGTAAAGTATCGATACAACGTTTGCTGGAAAACGAGGAACATCTCGCTTGGACACCGGAGGAACTTGACGCTTGGCGCCAAGCCGGCGGCTGGAGCACGAATCAGACGAGCAACAATATTCGCGCCTGGCTATCTTACCCGGGACGATGGGACAGATCCTTGAGCGAGCAGGTGGCGCCGGTATTCGGTGGCTTACCGGATGACGATTTGTTAGCCTGGGCATTGGCAGAGAGCAATGCTATGGCACTCTCCCAACTATTCTGCAAGCAGTTGTTGAGCCGTATTCACACAGAGCACGACATTCGTTGGGCAAGTGACTCGCTGGGTATCGAATTGGCATCTGGACTGGGTTTGTCCTTAAGAGATTTTTCGAAACTGGGACAACTGCTTGTCGAGGCTCGCAGCAATCGTAGCCGCGCCAAGATTCCTGGCTGGTTTATCGAGACTCTGGTCGCCTCCACGGGGGTGCGTTCGTCGGCAATCGAGGGGCTTTCAAAGGGTAGTGAGCGGCGCTACGGTTTCGTACACTTGGGCGGGACACGCAATCGTGTGGCTTTGATCGGAGCCCATGGGACAAGTCTGTACATCGATTTTGACAAACATCTGGTCATCGCTCTTTACGCAACTCGCCCTGGACAAAACTCACCAGAGATGCTGGCCTTGCTTGAACAGGTTTGGAAAGCCATTGATAGAGCCTATACCTTGCCGAAAAAGGGAAAAAACTGAATCGCCAAGAGTTTTGTAGATATACGGAGGTCTAGGTTGCAACCCATAGCGGACGCAATCTGCTATTCCTGGATTGCTGCGCCGGTCGGGTTGTAAGAACTCCCGAACGTCTCCCCCTGGCCGCATTTGCCTGAAACCAATTCTCACCTTTTCTAGGGACAACTCTAAAAATCACCAAAATTTCAAATCTACAGCCCCGGAATCAGACTGATATTTTGCCCCCTTCACTTCCTAGGATTTCGCTCATCCGCTGCGCCAACTGCGTGATCGCCAGCACGCAGGGGTGGGTCAGGCGGCGTTCTACGGAGATGGCGTAGTAGCTGGCGGTGACTTCGCGGGTGCGGCCGATGACGGTGAGGCTGCCGTCGGCGGTGAATTCTTCTTCGACGATGGTGGGCACCGGGAAGGCGCCGGTGCCGGCGCGGGCGAAGGCGGCCATCAGGGCGGTGTCGTCGAATTCGCCGACGATGCGGGCGCGCAGGCGTTTGCGTTCAAACCACGGTTCCAGGCTGCTGCGAATGGCGGAGTCTTCGCCGGGCAGCAGCAGCGGCAGGGCGTTGAGGCAGTCGGGGAAGGGCGGCAGCTCGTCGGCGAGCAGGGCCGGGACGGCGAGGAAGCTGAGGCCGGATTCGAGCAGGCGGTGGTTGTAGGCCCGGACGCTGTACGAAGCCGGGATGGGCGCATCGGAGAGCACGAGGTCGAGCTGGTGCACGGCAAGCTGGCCGAGCAGGCGGTCGAGCTGCCATTCGCGGCAGACGATGCGGGTCGGCTGCTCGCCGCCGATGGCCGGTTGCAGCAGCTGGCAGGCGAGCGACTTGGGCACGGCGTCGGAGACACCGACGCGGAACTCCGTGGGCCGGCCCTTGGGGTGGTGCTTGATCATCACCTCCAGCTCGGCGCTCAGGGCGAAGAGTTCGTCGGCGTAGTCGAGGGCGAGCTTGCCGGCTTCGGTGAGGACCAGCGAGCGCCCCTGTTTGGCGAAGAGCTCGGTGCCCAGGCTTTCTTCGAGCAGGCCGATCTGGCCGCTCAGGGTTTGCGGCGTGATGGCGATGGCTTCGGCGGCGCGGGCGACGCTGCCGGCCTTGGCGACTTTCCAGAAATAGAAGAGGTGCTTGTGGTTCATCATGCGTCGAATTTCTCGATGGATTGACTGAATTAAATCGAATTTATTTTACGGTTTGCCTGCGCTATTGTCGCGGCTTCTTTTGCCCGCTTTTCCTGAAGGCCCCTGACATGCTGACCGCACTGGTTGTCGTATTCATCGTCGCGTATGCCGCGATTGCGCTGGAGCATCCGCTCAAGATCAACAAGTCGGCTTCGGCGCTGGTCGGTGCCGGGCTGTTGTGGACCATCTACGCGCTGGCCACCGGCGATCACCATCTGGTCAGCGAGCAGCTGGGCGAATCGTTGATGGGCACGGCGCAGATCGTGTTCTTCCTGATGGGGGCGATGGCCATCGTCGAGGTGGTCGATGCGCACAA
>JAEUOH010000030.1 GCA_016790845.1 Dechloromonas sp. | reverse complement strand
TTGTCGTAAAGCGTTTGCGCATAGGTGGCGGCGGCACTGACGACGACCAGGGCGGCCATCTGATCGGTTGCGGTCGACGCGCTGGTAAGGGCATTTTTCGCATTGCTCAGCGCATTATTGGCCTGTTGCAGAAGATTCTCGGGGCCGGCGCCGGGCTGGGTGGCGGGAACCTGGCCGAACAGGCTGCCGGCGGTACCGAGGAATGTGCTGTTTGCGAGCGGAGCGGGCCACGGGTAGGTTTGCGCGGTATTGCTCGTGGCCGTGGCGTGTTGTTCAAGGCAGGTCTTCAGTTCGTTGGCGACGCGTTTTTCCACGGCAGCCATCAGTTCCTGGCGAGTAATGGCGACGACCATGTCGTTGAAGTTTGCCGAGGGTGGGCCGCTGATGTAGATGTTGTCGTCGCCATTGCCATTTTCGCCGTCCAGATAATCGGCGGGGTTGTTGGATGGCCGTGCCTGGCTGCCAAGCGGGCCGCGCGCCGCGATGATCAGGGCGGCAACGTCACCGATTGCACCGTCAAGTGTGAGTGTGAGTGCGCGGTCGCTGTTGATCGGTTGGGCACTGTCATCATCGCGCAACTCGGGCGTCAGTACATACCACAGGCGGGTACCGGTGTCGTCGGTCAACTCCGGCAGGTCGAGCGTCACCCAGGGGAGCCAGCCGACATAGCTCGGGCATCGGGTCATCGTGAATAAATCAGCTTTTCCGTCACCGGGTATGTTGCTCAGGCCGACGCTGTTCGTAATCAGGTCGGGGCACGGCAGGCTTCCCGGACGATTGGCGTCGGTTACCGCCCGCGCGATCAGGGCTTCCTTGGCGCGGGCGAGGGTGGCGGCAAGTTTGGCTTCCTGCTGGACACGGAGGGCGCCGACATTGCTGCTCCGATAGAAGGCATAACCGGCGGCAAGAATCAGTGCGACAAGAAACAGGATCAGTGCGACTCCCGACTGTTTGTCCGCTGCGGGAGGTCTTTGCTTCATGGCGTCGCTGGCTTGCGCTGGACGACGATCTTGCCGTCCCCGATCACGCTCTCGCGTTCCCCGGTGGCCGGGTGATAGGTGTCACCGGCGGCGACTTCGGGCTTGCGTGTCGCGGTGGTGACGGGCACGCCATTGATCCAGCGGGTGTTTTTCCCGCTGCTGCGGCGCACTTCGCCGTCGAAGGTGTAGCTGGCGTCGCCGTCGAGGGTGTTGGCGGGACGCTGGTTGAGGCCGAGGGCGCGTTCGCGGTCGAGGGCGGCGCGCTGTTGTGGGGTGAAGAACAGGCGGCCCGGCGCTTCGCTTTGCGGCCACGCGGGTAGCGCGGCTGAAAGCAGCAGGAAAAGGACGGGCAGGTATCTCATGGCTGTTTCGTTCCGCTGGTTCGCTTCAGGGTGATCCACTCCATGGTGCATTCCGCGACCAGTTGCGCACCGTCGGCCTGGTTGCCGCCGGCCAGTCGTGTAACCTTGCAGTGGCGAACGAGTACCAGGGCTTTGGCCGCCTTTTGCAGGTGTGCGATGAAATTGAGCAGGTCCTCCTCATGCAGCAGACGTAACTGGATTTTCAATTGACTGCTGTGGTAAACGTAGCCGACTGCCTGGCCGGTTTCCAGCGCAACTTGCGGTCCGAATTCATAAGTCATGCCCGGCAGGCGAAGCTGGCGCTGCAGGTCGCGCAGCAATTCTGTCCAATCCAGACGTTTCTCGGGGCCGGTCATGCCGGCAAGTTCCATCTGCTGGAACTGCAGGGTGCGCGCCTTGATTTCCTGCTCCTCGGTGCGTACCTGGGCCAGGCGTTGTTCGATTTGCGTCTTGTGTTTGGCCGCGTTATCCCTTTCGACGCGGGCCTTGTCCGCACCGCCCAGGCTCCACCAGACGGCGGCGACGGCGATGCCCAGGGCGACGATGGCCAGCAGGGCATACCATTGCAGCTTGTCGAGGTCGCGCCGCTCGAATTTCATGGTGCAAGCTTTCGTGCGATCTGCACCGCGAACTGGCGTGCCTGGGTGTCGTCGCTGTCCACATCGCCGCCGCGCAGTGCGCGTCCGGATTCGATCTCGAAGGGTTGTTGCAGCACGCTGACCTCGCTGTCGCGGTCGACCCGCAATAGATCGACAAAATGCTCGAAGGTGGCCAGGGTCTGGCGAGGAGTGCTGGTTGGGCCGAGGCGGATCGTGCCGCGCAGAATGACTGTTTCGTTATTGCTTTTCAGGATTTCGCCGATCGTATTGCGTGCCGAGGTGCTTGGCGCCGACGCATTGTCGCCCAGCTTCCATTCGAGGCTTTCCAGATGCACGTTGGGAACTTCGTTCAGCGCGTGGCTGACCAGAATGAAGGCATCGTTCGGCACACGCTGTTGCCGCAGCAATTCTTGCTGGCGATCAGTGACGCGGCGCAGGGTGTCGTTGTCGATCCCCAATTGCGGGAAGGTGGCTGAAATTTCCCGGTAGCGCCAGCTGAGGTCGGCTTCGCTGGCAGTAAATGCCGCTGCCTCCTGGCGCAGGCTGTAGTTGTCGTAGAGTTGCTTGGCACCAAAGAGGAAGCCGCCGAGCAGGGCGACCACGGCGAGTCCGATAAGCCCGTAACGCATCTGCGAGATGCGGTAATCGTGACGGTAAGCCTCGGCTGCGAATTGCTGGCGTGGCGGTGCGGCGGCCAGCAGGTGCAGAAATATCAGCTCACTGCTGCTGTCACCGGGCAGGGTCTTGAGACCGAGCTTCTTGGCTGCCTGATGGCTGTCCAGAATCTGGTATTGCAGGCTGCCCGCGTCGACACACGCCTGGCGGACCGTGGCGACCGCCTGCGGGTGGGCGAGCATGTAGACGGGAATCGGCTCGCTACGCCGGATCAGGCGTTGGCTGGCCAGATACTGATGCAGCTTGAGCGATTCGGCGGCCAGCCGCGAGGCAATCCCCGCGATGCTGCTGTCGAACAACGGTACCATGCGCGAGAACAGTGGCTGTCCATCGAACAGGTAACTTTCGCGGATCGAATGGTCCTGGTAGGTCAGAAGCAAGGCGCGTTGGCCGCTTTCCCCCAGCTTCCTGAGCAGGGTGCCGCCGAGCTGGGCAACAGTGTAGATGCCGGCCAGGGCGGCATCGGCGTCCTGCAGGGCCTTGATCCACGGCTCGAAGTGCGCTGGGTTGGTCAGCGCCGTGAGCAGCAATTTTTCGTTCTTGCGCTTGTTCTTCTCGTAACCCAGAGAGATCGCCGTCGCCAAGGGTGAACCGAGAAAATGCTGGCCCAGCTTGCGCGAGATCAGCGCCTTGCGATCAGCGCCCTGCAGGAAGGGGATGGTTTCCAGTTCATGCCCTTCCTCGGCGACATTGGCCAGTATCTGGAAATGGCTTTTGGGATGGGCGCGCAGATAGTCGGCGAAGCGCTGATGATCGTCCGGGCGCATTTCGAACACGCCTTCCGGCTGCAGCTTGCCCTGCTGCCAGAGGTAGGCGCTCAGGCGCTGGGTGTCGAGGTAGAGCAGGCGCCTGGAAATCATGTCTTGATCTTGCCGATCACGTCATAGATCGGGCCCAGCACGGATAGCATGATCCAGCCGAGCAGCATGCCCATGAAGACGGTGAGTATCGGTTCGATTAGCGTCTGCGCCTTTTCGACCGATTCCTTGACGTCGCGGTTGTAGAAGTAGCTGACGTTGAGCAGCGCCTTGTCCAGCCCGCCGGTGTTCTCGCCGACGCGCAGCATGCGCACGACGAGCGGCGGGAAGAGCCCGGCATCGTGGAAGGCATTGGCGACGTTCTGCCCTTCGCGTATCGACTGTTCGACCCGGCGAAGTGCCTTACGTACCACGCGGTTGCCGACGATGTCCTGGGTAGTACGTATCGACTCGAGGATAGGAATGCCGGCGGCGTAGAGCATGGCGAAGGTGTTGGCGAAGCGCGACAGGATGATCTTGTTGAGGATGGGGCCGAGCACTGGCAGGCGCAGTTTGACGGCATCGAAACGCAGGCGGGCCAATGGATTGCTGCGCAGGGTCGTGATCAGGCCAATGACCGAAAGAATGGGAAGCAACAGGAACGCCCACCAGTACGCGACCAGCAGGTCGGAAACGAAGAACAGCAGCTGCGTCTGCGGCGGTAACGTCTGCCCCATGTTCTTAACGAACATCTTCAGTTGGGGCACCATGTAGATCATCAGGAAGAAGGTGGCGCTGATGACGACGGTGCCGACGAAGGCCGGATACATCAGCAGTTTCTTGGTGTGCGACGCGAGTTCGTCTTCCCATTTGAGCGATTCGGTGAGGCTGCTCAATACGTCGGGCAACTGTCCGGTGGCCTCGCCGGCACGGATCAGGTTGACGAAGACCGGATTGAAGACCGTCGGATGGTCGGCCATCGCCAGCGACAGCGTCTGGCCGCCCTCAATCCCTTCGATGAGGCCAGCAATGACTTCGCGGAAGCGCGGATTTTCGATCGAGTCGCGCAAGTCGGCGAGACCTTCGAGAATGGGCACGCCGGCCCGCGTCAGCTGATCGAGGTGGAAACAGAAGTTGATCAGGTCGGGACGCGGGATCTTGCGTTTACCGAACAGCTTCTGCTGATCGATCGCCTTGCCGGTGACCAGGTCGAGATCCATGCGCTTGAGGCGCATTTCCAAGTCGACGATGTTGATGGCGTCGATCCGTCCGAACACCATGCGCCCTTCGGCACTGACCGCCTTGTAGTCGTAGACCATGACTACATCCGGTCGGTCAGGTCGACCACCCGCCCGAGTTCCTCGAGCGATGTGGTGCCATTCAGCACCCGGCGCAAGCCGTCGTCGGCCAGCGTGATGAAACCTTGGTCACGGGCCCGGGCACGGATCTCGTGGGTGGTGGCGCGGCGGGCGATCAGTTCGTCGATGCCGCTGTCGATGCGCAGCAATTCCATGATCGCGATGCGTCCGCGATAGCCCTGGAAGTCGCAACGTTCGCAGCCCGAAGCGCGATAAAGCACGGGGCGCGAGCCATCGGCTGGCGTGCCGATCAGATGCATTTCGTGGGTTTCGGCGTGGTAAGGCGATTTACAGTGGTCGCACAGACGGCGGATCAGACGCTGGGCGACGATGCCGATGATGTTGCCGGCCATGATGTCGGGCAGGATGCCGATGTCGAGCAGGCGAGGGATGGTGCCGATGGCCGAGTTGGTATGCAGCGTCGAATACACCTGGTGACCGGTCATCGCGGCGCGGAAAGCCATTTCGGCGGTCTCGGCATCGCGGATTTCCCCGACCAGGATGACGTCCGGGTCCTGGCGCATCATCGAGCGGATGCCGTTGGCGAAATCGAGCTTGGAGGTTTCGGCGACCGAGGTCTGGCGCACCAGGGCCATCGGGTATTCGACCGGGTCTTCGAGGGTCATGATGTGGATGCCCTCGGAGTTGATGTGGTTGAGCACCGAATAGAGCGTCGTCGTCTTGCCGCTACCGGTTGGGCCGGTGACCAGGATGATGCCTTCGGGGCGGGCGATCATCAGCTTCAGGTGTTGCAGGTGCTCCTCGGCGAGGCCGAGGCCGTCCAGCGGCACGATGCCCTTCTGGCGGTCGAGAATACGCAAAACGATGTTTTCGCCGTGGATGGTCGGCTGGCAGGCGACGCGGAAGTCCACCTGGCGGCCGGACACCGTCAGGCCAATGCGGCCATCCTGCGGTGCCCGCATTTCGGCGATGTTCATTCCGGAGAGCACCTTGATGCGCACCGTCATCGCCGGCCAGTAGGATTTGTGCAGGGCGCGGATCTGTCGGAGCATGCCGTCGATGCGGTAGCGAATGCGCAGGAAGTTGGCTTCCGGTTCGAAGTGGATGTCGGAAACCTCGCGCTTGACGGCGTCGGTGAGGATCGAGTCGATCAGGCGGACGACCGGCTGGCTGTATTCGTCGTCGGCTGCCGACAGGCTCTTCCAGTCGATTTCACCAGTCTCGATTTCTTGCAATATGCCGTCTATCGACAGTTCATAGCCGTAATACTGGTCGATCGCGCGGTCGATTTCGGATTCACCGGCAATCAGTGCCTCGATCTCGACGTTCTCGGGCAGCAAGGCGCGCACCCGGTCCTGGCCGACGATGTTGTTGATGTCGGCGATGGCCACCGTCAGTCGATGGGCAACATCATCGAAATCGAGTGGCAGCAGGTGATGGCGCTTGGCGAGATCACGGGGTACAAGTTTCAGCGCCTGCGGATCGACAATGGCATTCGAGAGGTCGATGCTCTGACGCCCAAGGCTTTCCGACAGTGCCTCGCGCAGCGTCGTTTCCGAAACGAAGCCGAGAGAAACCAGCAGCTTGCCGATCGGCTGGTTGGCCTTCATCTGCTCGAGCAGGGCGATGCGCAACTGATCTTCGGAAAGGATGCCCTTGGCGATCAGGATCTGGCCCAGGGGGCGGCGCAGGGTGGCGGGGGAGTTCATGGCCGGTGAGGTATCACGACTTAAGTCACGGCTGGAGTTCGCTGAGGCGGAGCTTGACGCGCTCGCGATCGAAGGCGGCCGGGCGCCGTTCGGCGGCTTCCAGCGCCAGGCGGTAGTGCTGGGCGGCCAGCTTCTGCTGGCGTAATTGGTCCAGGCTGACTGCCAGGTTGAACAGGTAGTCGGGGTTGTCGGCATCGGCGGCGACGGCGTTGAAATAAGCCTGCTGCGCTTCCGACCAGCGGCCTTGGCGTGCGTATAGGTTGCCCAGTGCGAAGTTCAGCGGCCCGGATTCGGGCTGGGTCGTCAGCAAGGATTTCAGCCGGCTCTCGTTTGCCTGCTGGTCGCCACCGGCATTGCTGCCAAGAGCCGCCGCCAGTGCTGCCGGGCTGCGCGGATCGGCTTCGATGGCACGCTGCAGGTAGCGGTCAGCATCGCCGGCGTGCCCTTGGCGCTGGGCAATGGCGGCCAGCGCCAGCAGCGCGTCGACGTTGTTCGGGTCGCTGGCCAGCGCCTTGTCGTAATCGCGGCGTGCGGCATCAAGATGGTTGCCCTGCAGCTTGGAATAGCCTTCCTGCACGTTGATGTCCGGCTCGGGGCGCGTGCGCGAGAAACGGATGGGTACGCCGCTTCCCGGTGCCGGGCGTGGCTGCAGGCTGGGGGCGATGTCCTGGCGCGGCATGGTTGCCGGACGCGGTTCCGCCGGCGGGGCTCCTGCGGTCGACGCCGAAATAGGGGGCAAAATGCTGGTTGCCGGTGGTGGGGTCAAGGGCAGAGCTGGTGGCGACGGTGCGGCGGTTGGCGGTGCTGGGCGCGGGGCAGTCTGTACGGGTGCGTTGGGGACGGGCGTCAGTGAACCGCCGCCGATTGACTGCATCTGGACCCATACGTAGACGCCGATGCCCGCAAATGCCAATCCGAGAACGCCGAGGGCTATCCACATCGGGCGTTTCGATGGAGTTTCAGCGGCCTGTTTTGCGGCAAAGGCATTGCGCGCTGCCGCCTGGTTGAGCGCTTCCAGGTTTTGTTGTAGTTGGGGTGCAGACTGTGGGTCGGGGTTGGGAGCCAATGTCGGCTCGATGGGCGCTGGAGCCGGTTGGCGAACCGGCGCGGGAGCGGTGGCGGCCAGATCGGCATCGAGGGCGTCGATATGCGAAGCGAGGTCGGGCAACGCACCGGCAGCACTCCCCGACGGTGCGGGCAAAGGCTCCAGACTCAGGCCGTCGGCAGCAGGCGCGGGCTTCCCCTGCGCGGCCGCAGCACGTGCCGCTTCCTGCTTGCTGGTCTCGGCCCGTTTCAGGGCGTCCATCAAAAGGCTCATTGCGGCCGCTTAGCGATAGGGAAGGTTGTTGAAAGGCTGCGCCTCCGGGGGCTGGGCGAAGAAGTTTTCGCCCGGCAGCATTGAACGCAAACTGGAAAAATCGCCGTTCAGGCTGGGGTCCTTGATGATCACGGGGCGCAGGAAAATGACCAGCTCGGATTTGGTCGCCGAATTATTGCGTGTGGTGAACAGTTCTCCGAACAGCGGGATTTGTCCGAGAATCGGTACCCGACCGGTCTTCCAGTTAACGCCGTCTTCCATCAGCCCGCCGAGTACCGCAATTTCACCACTCCTGACGCGCATCACCGATTCGATCTCACGGGTCCGGATTTGCGGGACATAGTTTTTTACGCCAGGCGGGATGCTTGGATTCGGGTCTTCCTTAAGTTCGTTGATGCTCGAAATTGTCGGCCGTACGTTGAGAATCACCGCGTCGGTATCACTGACCTGGGCGGTGACCGACATGACGAGACCGACGGAGACCGATTGCGGTGTCGTCGTTACCGCAATCGTGGTGCCAACGTTGGCCGTCGATGTCGTATCGGCCTTGACGTTGAAGTAGACGAAGTTTTCGACCACCTTGAGCAAGGCAGTCTGGTTGTTCATCACTGACAGACGCGGGCTGGAGAGTACCTTGGCCGTGCCGTACGCTTGCAGCAGATCGACGATGGCGGTGATGTCGAAGGCGCTGCCTAGCTGGCTGAATGTCAGGGTGAATGGCGAGACGGCGTTGCCGACATTGCTGTTGACCGATGCGGGACTGATCGAGAATTTCGTCGAGCCATCCTTGCGCAGGCGATCCCACTGGATGCCCTGTTGATAACCATCGCCGAGCGTGACTTCGACGATGGTGGCCTCGATCAGCACCTGGCGGCGTGACGAGGCGATCACGCGATCGATGAATTCCTGGATTTTTTCATGTTGGCGGCCAGTGGCGCGCACGGTGATGACGCCACTTTCAGGATTCATGATGACCGAGGCGGCTTCACGGAAGGTATTGCGGCGCACGATTGAGTTTCCGGTTGCCTGGCTTGACGAGCCTGGTGCCGGGTTGGTCTGGAGCGCGTTGGCGATCGCCTGCGCGGCCCGTGGCCCGGCACTCTGGGGCAGGGCCGCGGCGCCGCTGGAGGTCTGGGTGTTGGCTTGCTCGATGACCGTTTCGCTCGACCCCTCTGGAAGAACCTTGTCGGTCTCGCGCAGGATGTCCTTGATGTTTTTTTCCAGCGATTCCCAGAACTGGTTGTTGGATTTGTTCTCGATCCGGGTGTTCGAAACGTTGCCGCTACCGCCAGTGACACTTCCGGTGCTGCCGCCGGAACTGCCCGTGGTGCCACCGGGATTGGTGTTGATCTGCGTACTGGTGGCGACCACTTCGGTGACGCTCCGCCCCATATTCACGTAGTCGACCTTGTAATGCTTGAGGAAGGGCGAGTCCGGCATCACGACCAGATTCGGTCCATCGAGTTCGAAGCGGATGTCGACCTGCTTGGCGATGCGGGTCAGCAACTGGGGCAGGGTCTGGTTGATCGCGTTGAGCGAGACGGTGCCGGTGATGCCGGGATGAATGTCGACGTTGACCTTGGCATCGCGAGCCAGGGCAAACAGCAAATCAGCTACCTGCACATTGTTGACCACGACACTGTAGGTTTCAGCCTTGGGCACGGCGCGCGGCTTGGGCAGAGCCAATGTTTGCTGAACCGGCGCCGGAATTTCTCCCCTGGCTTGCGTTGAGGCGGTCTCGGTGCTGAGATGTCCGGCCAGCGGCTGTTGCGGCGTCGGCGCCTGGCAGGCGGCAAGCAGCAGCGACAGCAGGATTGCCCTGGAGAGACCGTGTTTCATTCGAAAAATGCCTTCTTTCATCACGTTGTCACAAATTTCCTGGCTGCGCGCATGCTAGCACAAGCCCATTGTTGTGCGAGGCAGGGAGGAAGCGTGCAGTTGTCATGATTGTAACGCGCTCACCGGGCGGGGGTAGGGGCGCATGCGGCGAATCGGTTCCGGCAGGTTGCGGATGGCCGCCCAGGCAGCGGCACGCGTCGGGTAGTCGCCGTAAATGATGCCGATCTGGGCATTTTCCGGCGGCCCGCTGCGGAATACGCGAAGTTGCTCCGGTTCGAGCGCTCTTCCGCCGCGCGCCAGAAAATTCTCGATGTCAGGGGCGTGCGACGCATTGCGTGTTGTCAATTGAATGAAGTAACTGTCGCCTGAAGCCGTGGGTAGCCACGCATCGAACTGACTGGCGAACTGGGCGGTTAGCGGGAACTGTTCAGTGGCGCGCGGTAACGATTCCGCGGCCGCCGGTGCCGGGGTGCTGGCAGGGGGTGGTGGCGGCGGGCTGGTAGTGGCTGCGGCACGGGGCCATAGCGCAATGGCAGCGGCAGCGAGGGCAAGCGTCATCAATACGGCAATTGCCAGTTTGATCACCGGGGTCGGTGTAATGCTCGTTTTTTGCTGGATGGGGGAAAAGCGGGCGTCCTGTTCGGCGATTTTTACTTCAGCGGCGTCGACCTGATGCGATCCGCTGGAATAGGCGGCAAGCAGGGATTTGTCGGCGAGGATGTTGATGCGCCGGGAAAGCCCCTCCGAAACCTTGGCAATCGCCTCGATCGCCCGTGCAGTGAACGGGTTCGGACCGTGATAACCGGCGGCGCGTAGCCGAAAGTCGATGTAATTGCCCACTTCGCCGGGTTTAAGCGGTGACAGGTTGAAATGCTGGGTGATGCGTTCGCGTAGCTGGCGCATGTCGTTGGCCGCCAGGCGCTCGTCGAGTTCAGGCTGGGCGAAGAGGGCGATCTGCAACAGCTTGGTGGCTTTCGACTCGAGGTTGGAGAGCAGCCGGATTTCTTCCAGCGACTCGGCAGGCATGGCATGCGCCTCGTCGATCATGATGACGACCCGCTTGCCGGCGGCGTAGCGCTCGACCAGCGCGTCCTGCAAGGTGCGAATCATCGAGTGGGTGGTCTTGCCGTCGGCCGGAATGCCCAGTTCGTCGGCAATGGCGCCAAGAATTTCCGTGCGTGACAGCGACGGATTGGCCAGATACAGCGACTCGACGTCGGCCGGAAGGCGTTCGAGCAGCATGCGGCAGAGCATGGTCTTGCCGCTGCCGACCTCGCCGGTGACCTTGACGATGCCTTCATCCTGGGTGATGGCGTAAATCAGGGCGTCGAGCGTTGGACCCCGGTTGGCGCCGGTGAAAAAGAAATCGGTGTGCGGCGTGATGCGGAAGGGCGGTTCGCGCAGGCCGAAATGTTCGAGATACAGACTCATGAACGGTGCCAGCTTTCCATGCGATTGTAGAGCGTGGTGCGGTTGATGCCGATGCGGCGGGCGGCCTGGCTGACGTTGCCGCCGCTGAGTTCGAGCGCGGCTTCGATATAGCTGCGCTCCCAGGCGGTGAGCGTTGCGTCGAGATCGATACGGGCGGCGCCCTGCAAATGCTTGAGTGCGGCCTGCAGGCGTTGGGCGGCGCTGGCGTCGGCAGATTCGACATGGTGGTTGCGGTCGACGTCCTCGGAGATGTCGAATTCAGCCAGCAGCGAGCCGGAATCGACAATCTGCCCGGCTTGGCGTGCCGTCAGGCGAATGACGATATTGCGCAGTTCGCGAACGTTGCCGGGGAAGGAATAATCCAGCCATACGGCTTCGGCGTCGGGTGCGAGGGAGAAAGGCTGGCAATGTGCCTGGCTGGCGTAAAGTCTGCGGAAATGGTCAAGCAGAAGCAGTCGGTCACGGCCCATCTCGCGCAGTGGCGGCACGCTGACGCTGAAGACCGAAAGCCGGTGGTACAGGTCGGCCCGGAAGCGGCCAGCCTTGATCTCCAGACGCAGGTCGCGGTTGGTGGCGGTGACGATGCGCGCCCGGGAAATGCGGGTCTGGGTTTCGCCGACCCGCTGGTACTCGCCGTTTTCGAGAACGCGCAGCAGCTTGGGCTGGAGGTCGGGCGGCAACTCGCCGATTTCGTCCAGGAACAGCGTGCCTTCGCCGGCTTCCTCGAAATAGCCGGCCTTTGCCGTAGTGGCGCCTGTAAATGCGCCACGGGCGTGGCCAAAGAGCGTCGGTTCGAGCAGGCTGGGCGAGATTGCCGCGCAATTAAGCGCCAGGAACGGCTGCTGACGACGCTCAGTCTCCAGGTGCAGGCAACGACTGGCGACGACGTCCTTGCCGCTGCCCGACTCGCCTTCGATGAGTATCGGAAAGCTGAGGTTGGCATACTGCGCGAGTTGCAGGCGCAGGCGTTGCATCGGCAGGCTTTCGCCGATCAGGCCGCTGACCGTGGCGGCATTGCTCCCGGTAGCGGAGAAAGTCAGTGCCTGACGCAGCAGTTTCAGCAGATGGCCAGGGTCGCAAGGCTTGCCGACGAATTCGATGGCGCCCAGGGTGCGTGCATGTCGCGCATTGTCGTCGCCGTTCTGGCCCGAGAGGACGATGATTTTCATCTCGGGTGCGCGAGCCAGCAGGTCGCCGATCAGCGCGAACCCTTCGTCCGGCCGGTGCGGTAATGGAGGGAGCCCGAGATCGACGAGCGCTGCTTGCGGAGTCCGGCGCAACTGCTGGAGGAGGGCCAGGCAATGCGGGCGGGCGTGGCTGGTGACGATGTCGTACTCTGCCGCAAAGGCATAGCTCAGTGCATCGCTGATCAGCGGGTCGTCGTCAACGACGAGGAGCAGTGGCTTGTTCGACAAAGATATGCGCAGCTATTCGAGAAATATTTCACGCAATTATAACTACGCCATGCCGGTGGCGATGCCTAACCCATCTGTTAAAATCGCGAGTTCTTTGTGAGGGAAGACTTTTGTCCGACGACATTCTGGTCGATATCGAGGAGCTGCACTTCAACTACGATGGGCGGCCTGTACTGCAGGGGATCAACATGAAGATCCGGCGCGGTCAGGTCGTGGCCATCATGGGCGGCTCCGGCTGCGGCAAGACGACGTTGCTGCGTTGCATCGGCGGCCAGTTGAAGCCGACCGGCGGCATGGTCCGGCTCGACAGGCATCGCGTGTGCAACATGTCGCACACGGAGCTATACGACCTGCGGCGCAAAATGGGCATGTTGTTTCAGTTCGGTGCGCTGTTTACGGACATTTCCGTTTTCGATAACGTGGCCTTTCCGTTACGCGAACACACCGACCTGTCGGAAGCGATGATCCGCGATCTGGTGCTGATGAAGCTGGAAGCGGTCGGATTGCGCGGCGCGCACGCGCTGATGCCCGGTGAGCTGTCCGGCGGCATGGCGCGTCGGGTGGCGCTGGCACGGGCGGTCGCGCTCGACCCCATGCTGGTGATGTACGACGAGCCGTTTGCCGGACTCGATCCGATCGCGCTCGGAGTCATCGGGCAATTGATCCGCAAGCTGAACGATGCGCTGGGCGCCACGTCGATCATGGTGACCCACGATGTCCATGAGTCGCTGGCCATCGTCGACTATATCTATTTCGTTTCGCAGGGCCGTATCGTCGCCGAGGGAACGCCGGACGAGATCCGCGCCTCGGAAGATCCTTTCGTTCACCAGTTCGTCCATGCCGAAGTCGATGGGCCGGTGCATTTCGATTATCCGGCGCCGTCGGTGGTCAAGGAATTCCTGGGGGGCAGCGCACGTGGCTGACCTGGGTTCTCCGTTCAGGAAGCTCGGCCATCTGGCCGTCGACCGCATCTGGCGCCTGGGGTTTGCGGTGCGCTTCCTGTTCGCCGTGTTGCGCTATTCAGGCGCGTCCTTTCGCCGTTTGCACTTGACCCTGCGTGAAATCTATTTCAGCGGCGTGCTGTCGCTCCTGATCATCATGGTTTCGGGCTTGTTCGTCGGCTTGGTGCTCGGTCTGCAGGGCTACGAAATCCTGCAGCGCTTTGGATCGACGGAAGCGCTTGGCACGCTGGTCGCCCTATCGCTGACTCGCGAACTGGGGCCGGTGCTCGCTGCGATTTTCTTCGCATCTCGCGCCGGATCGTCGGTGACCGCCGAAATCGGCCTGATGAAGGCCACCGAGCAGCTGAAGGCGATGGACATGATGGCGGTGAATCCGATCGCGCGTGTCGTGGCGCCGCGTTTCTGGGGCGGTGTCATTTCGATGCCCTTCCTGGCCGCGCTGTTTTCAGCCATGGGGGTGCTCGGTGGCTGGCTGATCGGTGTCGTGTTCATTGGCGTCGACGATGGTGCCTATTGGTCGCAGATGCAGTCGGGCGTCGATTTTCGCTATGACATATGGAACGGCGTGGTAAAAAGCTTTGTTTTCGGCTTTGCCGTTTCACTGATCGCCGTTTTCGAGGGCTACGACTCGGTGCCGACCGCTGAGGGCGTTTCGCGCGCCATCACGCGTACAGTTGTTACTTCAGTGCTTACGGTCCTGGCACTGGATTTTGTCTTAACCTCGTTCATGTTCCGGGGAACTTCATGAACCGTACAGTTATCGACCTGTGGGTCGGCATCTTTGTTGCCATCGGCATTGCTGCGTTGTTGTTTTTGGCGCTGAAGGTGGGCAATCTTTCGTCATCTCGCCTGTCCGAAACGTATGCGCTGCAAGCCCGCTTTGATAATATCGGGGGGCTTAAAGTGCGGGGGCCGGTCAAGAGTGCGGGGGTGGTCGTCGGGCGTATCGTCGATATCAAGTTCGATGCGACGACCTACGAGGCGGTGGTGAATATGGAAGTCGACGGGCGTTACCGTTTTCCCAAGGACACCATTGCCGCCATCTACACGTCGGGCCTGCTTGGCGAGCAGTTCGTCGGCTTCGAGTCAGGGGGTGACGAAAAGATGCTCAAGGCGGGAGATACGCTTACCAAGACGCAGTCGGCGGTGGTGCTGGAAAAGCTGATCAGCCAGTTCCTTTTCAACAAGGCGGCAGAAGGACAGGACGCGAAATGACAGGGGAAATCATGATGAGGAAGCGGCGTGCCGGCTTGGCCGGCCTGATCGCCGGGGCGCTGATGCTGAGCGGTTCGGCCTTGGCCCAGCAGCCGGTGAATGACCCCTACGAGGGATTCAACCGTGCCATGTTCGCGGTCAATGAGGGGCTTGATACCGTCGCCATCAAACCGATCGCCCAAGCTTACGATTTTGTCACGCCCTTGCCGGTTCGGGCCGGGGTTGGCGATTTCTTCGGCAACATCCTGGATGTCCGTAACGTCCTGAACAATACTCTGCAAGGCAAGCTGAGCGATGCCGGCGTCGATCTCGGGCGTCTGCTGATCAACTCGACCATCGGCATTTTCGGCCTGTTCGATGTAGCCAGCGAACTCGGCCTGCAGAGACATGATGAAGATTTTGGGCAGACGCTCGCTGTTTGGGGCTGGGAAGACAGCAGCTTCCTGTTCTGGCCGCTGGTCGGGCCGCGGACGGTACGCGACACCGGTGGCCTGATCGTCGATATTTATACCGACCCGACCTGGTACACGATCAACAAGTCGGTCGCTGCACGCAATAGCCTGGTGGCGCTGCGCTTTATCGACGTCCGCGCCAGCCTGTTGCCGTCCGACAAGGTGGTCGACGAAGCGGCGCTCGACAAGTATGCCTACGTTCGCGACGCTTACCTGCAGCGCCGCCGTAACCAGATTTTTGATGGCAGCCCGCCGCGGCTGGAAGATGTACTGGATTGAAAGTGATGATGAAGAAACTGATTGTTCTTGCCTTTGTCACGCTGCTGGCTTCCCTTGCGCTGGCGCAGGAGGCGCCTGATGCGCTGGTCAGGCAGGTGACCGAGGAGGTGCTGGAGATTGTCCGCAAGGACAAGGATATCCAGAACGGTAACGCCAGGAAGGCGATCGACCTGGTCGATGCCAAGGTGATTCCGCATTTCAATTTCCAGCACATGACGGCGCTCGCGGTCGGCAAGGATTGGCGCAAGGCGTCGCCGCAACAGCAACAGCAGCTGACATCGGAGTTCAAGACGCTGCTGGTGCGTACCTACTCGAACGCGCTGACCGGGTACAAGAACCAGAAGGTGGTTTACAAGCCTTTCAGGATGAATCCCGGTGACACTGAAGTCGTCGTCCGTACCGAAGTGCAGCAGCCGGGCAATCAGCCGGTACAACTGGATTACAGCCTGGAGAAACTTGATGCGGGCTGGAAGGTTTACGATGTTTCGGTGGCCGGCATCAGTCTGGTAACCAATTATCGTGACCAGTTCGGGCATGAAGTCCGCAACGGCGGCATCGATGGCCTGATCAAGGCGATCGCGGCCAAGAACAAGTCGCTCGAAGGCAATCTGGCCAAGGCAGACGGTAAATGATCGAACGTGAGGCGCAACGCCTCGTGATCAAGGTGCCGATG